>NZ_CATVYQ010000030.1:0-27222 GCF_958348295.1 uncultured Holdemanella sp. | reverse complement strand
GAGCACATTTTTTGTGTTCTCCTCAAAGCCGTCATTTCTTAACTTAATGACATTGCAGGTTAACCTGCCTTATTGATTATAAACTTTTATGTAAAGTTTCAAGAACTGTCTTAAGATCATTTACACCCATTTGACCTGGAGCACTCGCTTTTTTAGCTGCACCAAATGTCAAACAAGAACCAAATACTTCACCAGCTAAACGAGAGATAACTCCAGTAGCTGCCATAGACATTGTGATGATTGGACGATTCGCATGTTCTTCTACCATTTCATTTGTAGCTGCCAACAATGTCAATACATCCTTTTTTGATTGAGGCATAACTGCAATCTTAGGAATATCTGCACCTTTTTCTTGCATAGCACACAAACGAGAAATGATTTCTTCTTTTGCAGGAGTTTTGAAGAAGTCATGGTTTGACATAATGACTTTTACCCCATTTTCATGAGCAGTAGTAACAATTGTTTCAACTTCTTTATCACCAGTATATAATTCAACATCGACTGCATCTACATAACCGCTTTTGGCAACCGCACAATTTAATCCTACATAGTATTCAGTAGATACTTCTAATTCTCCGCCTTCTTTTTTAGAGCGGAAAGTAGCTAATACTGGAGTTTCTTTAAATACTTCACGTAATTCTTCAGCCATTTCTACTACAGATGCAGTATTTTCAACTTGTTCAAACCAATCCATACGCCATTCAATAATATCAGCTGGTGTATTAAGAATGATTTTCGCTTGTTCTAAAACATCTTCCTTATTTTTTCCACAAATAGGAACACAAATCTTTGGTACGCCTACACCAAATTCAACATTTTTCATTGTTACTGTATTCATTTTTTATTCTCCTTTATTCATATTTTTGGTATACGCATCAAACAACGCATCCCCGACTTGTTATAAACCGAACTTGATTGGTTTTTCATTTCATTTAATACATCTTGTGATAAATCAATCTCTTTTGTACCACTCTCTTTAATAATACTTAAGAGATCCGATGCACGTTTATCACATTGTTCACGCAAATAATCATCGAAAATAAATGTGGCAAGGGATTGGTCTATACAACATAATCCTGTTACACATAGATTTTTCCTGATACAATAACTTCATATGGATCTCTTTTTTTTAGTTTTTTTATTGAATATAGTTTCTTAAGAAAGTAACACCCACTAAAGCAAGTGCACATCCAAGACCTGAATAGAAGAATGCGATAAAGATATCTGGAAAAATTCCTGCTGCTCTAAATCCAATTTCTCCACCCATCATACAAGCCATGATCATATAGGCTTTTAAATCAAAGAAGTGCCAGAATGGACGTGTTGCTTCATATCCCATAATTCGTTTTGTGTGTTTTTACTCATTTTGAAAAACATCATTCCAAATACAGAGAACACAACAACTGTTAAAATATATAAATACCATTTGGATTCAATCACACGATAAGAAAGCACACCTAATCGTGCCACATTAAATCCTGCAATTAACCATACAATTCCAGTTATCATTAAAAGAGTTCTTTTCTTTACATGAAACATAAGTAGTTCCTTCTAATCGTTCAATTTAGAACGATTATATATTATCTAACTTTCTGTCAATACTTATACCCAATCCTTTTAACTTAGAAATTTTCAATTTAACTTAGGAAAGTTAAAAGTAAAGTTTTTGCATTAAATTACTTGATTAGATACTTTTCAAACGCCTTTTCTGCATCGAAATGCACAGACTTAAAGAAAAGAATACCCCATACTATATAGATTGGTATTGCGATATAATCGGATATGAAATAAGAAAGGATAGCTCCTAGAAATAGAATCAATGCATGTGTAAAACATTGATTTCGCATATCCAAAGAAATAGATGCCTTATCATACTTTTCTGGATGATTTAGTGTATTAAAACCAGAAACGTACTTAGCTCCTTTTTCTTTTGATAGAGAGAAAAAAATCCCAATAATTAGAAACAAAACAGATAGTACAATACATGCCATAAATCCAACATTCATAAGTAACCTTCTTTCAATATTAATTTTACGAAAAAAAAGGAAGAGTGACAAGCTCTTCCAAAAATATATAGTAACGGATGACGAAAGGTTAGACATTTTAATGTAAGTATTGTTGTTGAAATAGAGAAATAAATACATGATAGCAATCTGTTACTACCGAAATAAATTATTATCTTTGGACGCGGCCTGAACCATCTCCACCAGCTAATTTCAACACTTCATCCATGCTTACCATGTTGAAATCACCTTCGACAGAATGTTTTAAACAACTTGCGGCTACCGCAAATTCAATGGTTGATTGTGCATCATAGCCTTCTAGACTTGCCGCAATCAATCCAGCTCCAAAGCTGTCTCCACCACCTACACGGTCTACAATCTGCATATTATATCTTTTTGAGAAATAGTAATCTTTTCCATCATACAACATAGCTGACCAGTTGTTGATATTGGCATTGATTGACTCTCTTAATGTGATGGCTACTTTTTCAAATCCAAAGCGACGTGTCAATTCACTAGCTACTTCCTTATATCCTTCGCGATTGACTTCACCACTTGTTACATCCGTATTACTAGCTTTGATTCCAAATACATCGGCTGCATCTTCTTCATTGGCAATACATACATCGACATATTCGCAAATCTTAGCCATGACTTCTCCAGCTTTTTCTTTTGACCATAACTTGTTACGATAGTTCAAGTCACATGAGATCTTAACTCCATACTCCTTAGCTTTCTTACAAGCTTCAATTGTAAGTTCTGCTACATTGTCGCATAGTGCTGGTGTAATACCTGTAATGTGAAACCATGCACAGTCTTTAAAGATTTCATCCCAGTTAAAATCAGCACTTGTAGCTGTATAAATACTAGAGCCTGCACGATCATAAATAACTTTACTAGGACGTTGGCTTGCCCCTTTTTCTAGGTAGTAGATTCCAATACGGTCTCCACCACGAGCAATATAAGATGTGTCTACACCATATTTTCGTAATGAGTTGATGGCACATTGTCCAATTTCATGATTTGGAAGACGAGTTACGTATTTGGCATCAAAACCATAGTTAGCTAAAGAAACCGCAACATTGGCTTCTCCACCACCATAAGTTGCACCAAATGTATCCGCTTGTACAAAGCGATAATATCCTTCTGGTGCTAAACGCAACATGATCTCTCCAAAAGTGACTACTTTTTGTTTCATAATCAACGAACCTCCCTAAGTTTTTTTACGGCCTCCTTTGTCAAAGCTTCCACTTTGTCAAAATCACCGCTCTTTATTATATCACTTTTTACCATCCAACTACCACCAATGGCTAAGATACGGTCGTATTCTAAGTAATCTTTCATATTGTTCGCATTGATTCCACCTGTTGGAATGAATTTCATTTGTGTATATGGAGCGGCAATCGATTTGATCATTTTTAATCCACCAGCTGCTTCAGCAGGGAAGAATTTTACAACATCCAAACCTAAACGGTAACATTTTTGTACATCACTAGGTGTACATGTTCCTGGAGTAACAGGTACATTCTTTTCGATACAATGTTTTACTACATCTTCATCAAAGCCTGGACTGATGATAAATTGAGCCCCTGCTTCTAATGCTTCATCTACTTGTTCAACAGTTAATACAGTTCCAGCTCCTACTAACATGTCTGGAAATTCTTTACGCATGATGGCAATCGATTCTTTAGCAGCTGCTGTTCTAAATGTTACTTCAGCACAAGGTAAACCACCAGCACATAGTGCTTTGGCAAGTGGTTTTGCGTCTTTTGCGTCATCTAATACAACAACTGGTAAAATACCAATCTTTGAAATCTCTTCTAATACTTTATTCATTTCTGTTTCCTTCCTCTTATTTATATTCTAAGTAAGCACCCTTCATCGTACTTGCGGCATGTTCGCTAAACAAACGCAACACGCCATTTTTATATTTTCTTTCTCTTGGTTTCCAGTTTTTACGTCTTTCAGCTAAAATCTCGTCAATTTCTTCCATGGATTTACGTTCCCCTTTAACACCAACAATATTTAATTTTCTTTCCATCACATCGATCTCAATTAAATCGTCCTCTTCAACTAACGCGATTGGACCACCATCAACCGCTTCTGGACTACAATGACCAATGACAGGACCTGTACTTGCTCCAGAGAAACGACCATCTGTAATTAGTGCGATACTTTTACCTAATTCTTTATCACTACTGATTGCTTCTGATGTATAGAACATTTCTGGCATACCACTTCCCTTAGGGCCTTCATAACGAATGAATACGGCATCACCCTTTTGAACTTTATGTTTTAATACAGCATCTAAACATTCTTCTTCACTATCAAATGGTATAGCGCGAAGAATAGATTTAAACATTTCTTTTGGACAAGCTGTATGTTTGATAACAGCTCCTTCAGGTGCAAGATTTCCCTTTAATAAGGCAATACTTCCATCTGTACCAATCGCCTTGTCATAAGGACGGATGATATCTTCTTTTGTCAAATTTACATTGTAACGTTTATTAAATTCTTGAAGCCATTTATTACATTTTTCATAGAAGCCATTGTGTTTCAACTCTTCTAGATTTTCACCCAATGTTTTACCAGTGACAGTCATAACATCTAAGTGCAAGTGTTCTTTAATTTCTTCCATAATCGCTGGAACACCACCTGCATAGTAGAAGCATTCAGCTGGCCAACGTCCTGCTGGACGAACATCTAATAAATAATGAGCATTTCTATGTAAACGATCAAATGTTTCTCCTGTAATTTCAATACCAAATTCATGAGCAATGGCAGGAAGGTGCAACAAACAATTTGTACTTCCTGAAATAGCCGCATGTACTAGAATCGCATTTTCAAAGCTATCCATAGTTACAATGTCGGATGGTTTCATATTCTCCATTTGAGCAATTCGTACGGATTGTCTTCCTGCTTTTCTTGCGAAAGCTAATAAATCTGGACTAGTTGAAGGCATAAGAGCAGTACCTGGAAGGGCAAGGCCTAATGCTTCTGCCATAATTTGCATAGTAGAAGCTGTACCAATAAATGAACAAGCTCCACAACTTGGACAAGCATTGCATTTTGCCCAATCCAATTTAGCTTCATCAATTTCACCACGCTCAAATTTAGCACTGTACATACCCAATTGTTCCAAAGTCAACATTTCTGGTCCAGCATTCATAGTTCCGCCAGGTACAAAGATTGAAGGAATATTGACTCTGGCAAGACCCATTAAGTTTCCTGGAACTCCTTTATCACAGCTTGAAAGATATACACCAGCATCAAATGGTGTAGCATTCGCATGAATTTCAATCATATTCGCAATCATTTCACGGCTAGCAAGACTATAGTTGATTCCATCCGTTCCTTGGCTTTCTCCATCGCAAATATCTGTACAATAATAACGTGCACCAAATCCATTTTCTTCGGCAATCCCCTTACGAACTTCATCAACAAGTACATTTAAATGACCACTACCTGGGTGACTATCACCATATGTACTTTCAATCATGACTTGAACTTTTCCCAAATCTTCTTTCTTCCAACCTGTTCCAATACGTAATGGATCAAGTTCAGGTGCTAATTTTCGCATTTCTTGACTAATTAACTTCATATTTTTTCCTCCTACGCAAATAGCGAAATAATTAAACTAACTATCAGTGCTGTTACACCAATAAGTGTTTCCATAATCGTCCATGATTTCAGTGTTGTTCTCTCATTAATTTCTAAAAATGAACCAACTAACTAAAAGCCTGCATCATTGACATCACTCAAGGCTGTAGCCCCTCCACAAATTGCCAAACACATGGCCGCTCTATTAAGCATACTTGTTGCCATGATACCAGATAATCCTATCAAACATGGATCCAATTAGTAATACAATGTCTTGACACGTTTAACCCACTTTGACTCCAATAATAAAAGGCGAAAGCATCATGAAAAGAACCAAATGAGGTTTGAATTCAATAATCAATTCAAGTAAAAAAATAATTTCCACTACAGCTACCGTTGGATCTGCAAAAAAAGCTATATCTTCTATCAATTATCTCTTCATTCATCTGATGTTTATATAAATTCCATTAATTCATCTGACCTTTTTGATTGTTAAGCATATCAAATAGCGTTATAATTTTCTAATTTCTATTAATTCATCTGATGTTTACAATAATATATTGTTTTATTTTAAAATGCAATACTATTATTAAATTAATTTGTTTCATCATTTACATCATTTCAACAATCCCTTATTATAAATATAGATTAGAAACGGAGTAAATCATATGATGAATTCACCAGATGAAAGAAGTCTTCCACAAAAAATATCCGAAGACATCATCTCACTTATATTAGAAGAAAACCTACAGCCTGGAGATAAGCTTCCTAACGAAACTGTTTTATGTGAAAAATTGAATGCAGGAAGGAGTTCAGTTCGTGAAGCCATGAAATTACTTGCATCTCGCAATATCGTAACTATTCGCCAAGGTTCAGGAACTTATATTGCCAAAACGCCTGGAATGGTTGAAGATCCTTTAGGATTCACTTTTATCTCAAATAAAAAGAAATTGGTTCACGACTTATTAGAAGTACGCTTTTTATTAGAGCCATCCATTGCTTCTATGGCTGCCGCCAATGCAGATGAAGAAGACATAAAAAAAATCATAAAACTTTGTGATGAAATTGAAGATTTATTAAAAAACAATGAAGATCATATTCAAAAAGATATTGAATTCCATACCGCTATCGCATTAAGCAGCAAAAACGTGGTTGTACCTCGTTTAGTGCCAGTGATCAATAGTTCCATTCCATTATTTGTAGAAATGACTCGAAACGCATTACACAAAGAGACAATCGAATCGCACCGTGAAATTGCCGAAGCTATTGCCGCACACGACACTTTACGTGCACAAGATGCGATGTATCTTCACTTGGTTTACAACAGAAAAACAATCCAGACAAGTATTTGACCATATGTATGTATGGTCTTTTTTTGAAACAGCTTTCTGATTTTTACATTTATTTTCATTTTAAGGTTGCCAGTTTCAACGAAATGGTGTATCCTATGCGTATGAACACTTCAAGACATTATTACTTTTACTTTAAATAGCCCTGAAAAAGCCATATGTATACGATGGTTATTTTTAAGCTTCAGGGCGTTACACAAAAGCATTTCTACTTCGAAATGCTTTTTTTAACATTTAAAGAGATGTTCTAGGAAAGAGGAAATGATATGAAATACGGATTGATAGGTGAACATTTAGGGCATAGTTTCTCCAAACAAATTCAGACAAGAATTGCAGAGATTGAGAATGTAAAAGAGTATGACTATCAATTAGTCGAATTAAATAAAGAAGAATTCAAAGAATTTATGGAAAAGAAAGATTTTAAAGGAATCAACGTAACTATTCCATATAAAAAGGATGTCATTCCTTACTTAGATGAAATGGATGAAAGTGCTAAAGCCATTGGTGCTGTCAATACAATCATCAATGTAGATGGCAAATTAAAAGGATTCAATACAGATTTTGGTGGATTCTTATATATGGTTAAAGCACACAACGTACATATGGAAGGCAAGAAAGTATTGATTATAGGCAATGGTGGTGCTTGTGCAGCTGTTAAAGCCGTTTGTGAACACGAAAACGCAAAAGACATTGTGATTGTTTCAAGAAGTGCAAATCGTGGTGCCATTAGCTATGATGAAATGTATACATCTCACTTAGATGCAGATATTATCGTCAATACAAGTCCAGTAGGCATGTATCCAAATATTATGAATGCACCCGTTGATGTAAGTTGGTTCCACAAATTAGAATGTGTATTGGATGTTGTATACAATCCAATTCTTACACGTTTATGTTTTGAAGCTCAGGAATCAAATATCAAGCGTGTGATTGGTTTGGAAATGTTGATTGCACAAGCTAAATATACATTTGAAATTTTCGAGGACATGTCTTTTGATGATTCAATCATTGATGAAATCAAAAAAGAAATGTTGAAAGATCGTTGTAACATCGTATTGATTGGTATGCCTAGTGCTGGAAAAACTACAATTGGTAAAATGCTTGAAGAAAAGCTTGGAAAAGAATTCTTCGACTTAGATGACATGATTATTGCCAAAGCCGGCAAAAGTATTCCAGAAATTTTCCAAGAATCTGGAGAAGCTGGATTTAGAGCCATTGAAACAGAGGTTGCGATTGAAGCTAGTAAAATGAACAATAAAATCATCGCAACAGGTGGTGGTGTCGTTAAGCATAAAGTCAATATGGACTTCTTGCGTTTAAATGGAATCACGATTTTCATTGATCGCGATATCGATAAATTAATCAATTCCGATCCAAATAGACCTTTATCAAGTTCTAAACAAGCCCTTCAACAAATGCATAAAGAAAGATACCCATTGTACCAAAAATACGCAGCTTATGTAGCTGTCAACAATGCGAATGTTGAAGAAACGGTTGATAATATTGTGAATGCCTATCACAGCATTTTAATTGATACCGTTGCGGAGTAGCGAGAAGGTTTATTATCTTCTCGTTTTCTTTTAAAAAGGAGAAATCATATGGAAAATCAAGTTACTCAATTATTAAAAGCTATGGTAAAGCCAGACTATACAGCTTGTAGCTATGCCTTCATGCAAAATGGAAAAATTGTATGTGCCGATGCGATTGGTGTCATAGACAAAATCAACAATCAACCCATCACAACAGATTGCACATTTAATGTATGTTCGATATCTAAAATTTACTGCACTGTATGCATCTTGCAGTTAGTGGATGAAGGATTAATTCAACTCGAAGATAAAGTTGCAGATATTCTTCCTGAATTTACAATGAAAGATAAGAGATATAAAGATATTACAGTACGTATGTGCTTAGATCATTCAAGTGGACTTTCTGGAACACAATGGAAACATTTTAGTGTGAGTACAACATCTAAGTTTGACTATTATAGCGAAGTATTAAACTATTTATCAAATAGCACTCTAAAGGCAGATCCAGGAACTTACAGTACATATTGTAATGATGGTTTTACACTCGCTGAAATGATTGTTTCGAAAGTTCGTAATATGAATTATGAAGATGTCTTAAAGAAATATATCACAGAAAAGATTGGCGCAAAAAGCACTAACACAAGCTATACAATCAATTCCAATTATCCTTTAGTTTCTGAATGTAAGAAACCAAAAGAATACTTCCCAATTCAAGGAGCTGGTGGCATCACTACTTCTATGATCGATCTATGTAAGTTTGGACAATTATTTCTAGAACCTAATTCTATTATTAGTGAAAAATCTAAAGCTTTAATGGCTAAATCCTGGGGCACTACATTTCTAGAATCGGATCTTGGCGCCATTGATTTTGGCTTAGGCTGGGATCTAGTCAGACACCATGATCCAGACTATGATTTTGGTGATGGAGTTTTGGCAAAAGGTGGAAACAGTATGTTCTTTAGTTCAAGACTGATCATTGTTCCTAAATACAATTCCGTACTAACATTAAGCGAAACACATGATTGTGGATTAGAAGTTCCGACAACTTTAATGCGCCTATTCAATACGTATTTAGAACCAAATACATATCCAGATTATTCGGGTATGTATGCCCATGCCTTTGGCTTACAAAAAATCACAACCATCAAATCAAGTATGGTTGTGCAAGACAAAACAGAAAAAGGCTGGCTCATGAGTGATTTATTAAATTATTCCAATGGCAAATGGACCAATGAAAAAGGAAATCAAATCTTCTTTGAAGGGGATTATCTTTTAAAGACAATTCGAAATCGTACGGTTGCGTTTGCACAAAAAGCAAAAAAACAAGAGCTAAACTCAGTCTGGAAATCCAGATTAAACAAGAAATATATTGTGTGTGATACAACTTATTATGATATTGTCACAAACCAAATGTTGTGCAGTGTAGAATTCAATATGACTGAGGATACAATGTCATTGATTGTACATGGCAATAAATCTGAACCAGTCGTATCTGAATTTCCAATTGAAGCAATCGATGATACACATGCCCAAAGCTATTTAAATACGCCTTGTAACGGTTCTAGAGATCGTATTGAGCCTTACTTTGAAGATGGTAAATTATATTGTGCTAGCTACACCTATATTTGTGAAGATGATATAGAACCATATAATTCTCAATTGTTTGAAAAAGAAAATAAAGTTTATAAAATTAACAACACTTTAGAAGTCTTACCAACGATTTGTGAGAATCATCGAATTCTAGTATTGGATTCAAATGGAGATTTATACTATGATTCAATGGATGTTGAAGAATATAAGCCTATTGAATCTGGATTTATCATCTTGGTTTAACCTTAACGTGGATGGAAGTAATATACTCCTCCACTTTTTTTGTTTCATGAATATCAATCAATAAAAATTCTAAGAATGGTCCTTCAATTTTATAATTGTGTTCTTGAATCCAATCTTTCATTTTATAAAAGAGCTGGTTTGTACGATCATACTGGCCTGAGTACGTATATGTACAATATAAGCCTTCATCTAGAATGAAATCGTGTTTATCTTCTTGAGTTAAAATAAATACACTTGTATACACGTACTCATTATTTTTATATTCTACAACACTGCCTGAATCCATATTTCCTAATACAGAAATATCTTCTTCCATCGATTCACTCAGTTTCGTTAATAAAAAGTCAATCTTTTCATTTTGATCAATTTTTTCTTTTAAGTACCGACAATATCTTTTGGGATATACTTCAATCTTACATGTACCAAATTCCATATACTGCGTACGATCTAAATCTTCAATTCGTGTTTGAATGGAAAACAAAGTGGATTGTAATTCTTGAATCTGCCTTTGAATCAACTTCTCTTCTTCTTTTAAAAACACAATCGTATTATTTACGCTTCGGTTGTCTAAATATTCCTTGATTTGTGATGTATCATATCCAAGTTTTAAACAGTCACGAATAATATTTAAAATATAAATATCATTCAGTGTATATAAACGATAATTTGATTTTGAACGCATAGGACAAATTAATCCTACTTCTTCATAATAACGTAAAGAATCCGATTTAATATTGTATAATTTTGCGATTTCATTGATTTTATAATACTTTTTCATATTGCCACCCTTGACCTTAGTATTATACCAAGGTTTACACTATAATTGGTGATTTTTATGTTGAAACAATATCTTAAGTTTGTCATACCATCCATATGTTCGATGGTTATCTTTAATCTATATACTTTAGTAGACGGTATATTTGTTGCCCACTTTGAAGGCGATACGGCATTAGCTTCTATCAATGTGGCAAGTCCATATGTTACAACCATTTTCTCCATTGGAGTCTTATTTGCGATTGGATCAAGCACTGTCATGTCGATCTATCGAGGTGCAAATGAGGAAAGAAAAATGCATGAAGTATTCTCAATGAATACCATCACAATTTCTTGTGTGGCCCTATGCATTGCGATTTTATCTTTTATAAATTCACATCATATTACAGAATTTTTGGGAGCCAATGAAGATGTATTTAACTATACAGATACCTACATAAAAGTATTATCCTGCTTCTCCTTCTTTTATATTGTCTCTTATTGTTTTGAAGTTCTCTTAAAGGCTGATGGCTTTCCACAAAAATCTATCATGGGTATTTGTCTAGGAGCTGGAACCAACCTTGTTCTTGATCCATTATTTATGGGAGTTTTCAATATGGGAATTGGTGGTGCTGCCTTAGCTACAGGTTTATCTCAACTTGTAACTTTCTGCTTCTTCTTTTATCATTTTGCGTTTAGCCACAAATCGCATTTCCATTTTGTGAAGGCAAACTATCCTTGGCATGAATATTCTAGAATTCTTTCATTAGGACTTCCCGATTGTATTTCTGAAATTTCTCCAGGCATAATGATTACAGTATTTAACTATCGTATCAATCAACTCCTTGGTACTAATGGACTTATTACTTTTACCGTCTTAATGTATATCTATAACTTAGTATTGATGGTGATGGTGGGAACCAGTCAAGGAACGCAGCCTTTAGTTAGCTACTACTATGGTCGAAGCGATAAAAAAGCCGTTTCAACTTTCCATAAATATGCACGTGTTTTAGTCTCTTGTGCTGGAGTTTTATTATTCTTAATTGTAGAAGTATTTGCACCAAATATCACGGCTGCCTTTATTCTAGTAAATACAGAAAACTACTTTAATACCATTACAGCCCTACGCCAATTTAGCTTTGTCTTTTTGATTATGGGACATGTCGTGATCACTAGCGGCTACATGGTCGCTTTAGAAGAGCCTAGAAAAGCCTTTGTGCTTTCGATTTCTCGTGGTATTCTCTTTGTCTTATTATCTCTATTTGTTTGTACAACATTATTTAAAGAAAATGGCATATGGATTAGTTGTACCATCTCTGAAATCTTCTGTTTAGCTATTGCGCTTTATGATTTAAAAACACAAAAGAAAATATAAAAAAAGACAGATATTCAGCATAATTTTGAATATCTGTCTTTTCTAATATTAAATACCTAAAAACAAATGGCAGAACAAAGCCGCAAGTAATGCACCTACAAAAGGAGCAATTCCTGGAACTAATAGTCCATATTGCCAATCATTATTGGCTTTATTCTTAATAGGTAATAATTGGAAGGCCAAACGAGGCCCTAAATCACGAGCTTGGTTCATCGCAAATCCAGTTGTTCCTCCAAGACCCATACCAACAGCCCATACAATAAGTCCAACACCAATAGGTAGTTGTGTTTCATACTTTGTAGCAACAGCTAAAATGGCACTCAAGAAAATTGTAGTGGCAATCGTTTCGACAAAGAAGTTTCTTGGCAAATTTCTGCAGTTTGGATTTGTAGAGAAAATATTACGAATGGCGATTGGATTTATATTTCCTTCGCTTTCTGTAAAATGATCTTTATACATCACATAACAAATCAAAGCTCCTAAAAGTGCGCCTAAAAATTCGGCAATAACGTATGGAATAAAGCTTGTCCATGGAAGCATGCCTAAAACACATTGTGCAAGTACCATGGCAGGATTCATACAGACTCCACCAAAGATATATAGACAAACACTGATGCCAAAGGCCCATGTTGTGATCGCAAAGATGTGTCCGCTTCCGTGGTATTTTGTGTTTGTCAAAACTTCATCACAATGTACTCCCACACCAAATAAAATCATAAGTCCTGTTGATAAAAATTCCGCAATTAAATTGTGTAACATAAATTCAAATTTCCTTCCTTACATATTTACAACGACACCCAAGCCATCAGGAATGACGGCAACTTTGGCATCTTTTCCTTTTATTTCAAATGCTTTTTCTAAAGCTTCATCTACAGTTGTAGCTAAATCCATATGCATATCTTTCACAAGTTGAGGATCCACTAAATCGGAAACCAAAATAACTTTATGATGAGCTAGAATACGTGCACAGATTTGAGATGTCCATTGATCTGGAACGGTTTCTAAGCGAGGTGTATGAATAGCTTTTTGTTCAAATTCTTCTGGATCTTTTACATCCGCAATATTGTGGTAGAATCCAATTCCACCATGTCCATCACGACATCCTGCAATCATAATGATAATACCATCCGGATTTAATGTAGCTTCAGCAGCTGTCATACCTTTAATGGCTTGATAAATATTTTGATCCAAAGGATAACCACCATTCGTACTGATTGCGATATCACAAGTTACTTTATTTACACTTGCCAAAGAACGTACAAAATCACAACCTTTTTCATGAGCTTTTTCCATGTCTCCGGCAAAAGAGCCAATAATCTCATGATTTCCATTCAATACGACATTGACAATAAAGGCAAGTTTAGCCGTTCTTGCCGCATAAACCATATCTTCATGGATTAAATTGTGCTGCAAATTTCCTGGACGTGACATTTTATCATTGATAAATTCACCACTATGATTTGCCATAATTGTTTTATAAGAAGCAATACCAGGCAACACTGATTTTCTTCCTCCAGAGAATCCTGCAAAGAAGTGGGCTTCAATAAAGCCTTCAGAAATCAATAGATCGGCTTCAGCTGCAACTTTGTTGATAATGCAGTCGCCTCCACTTGGTAATTGTCCGATTTTTACCATAGAAGAATCATCTGTCGATACGTGCATAACAATTTCTTCATTTTTTACAATTTCTTCACCATATTTTGCCACAAGTTCCTCGTGTGTACTTGGTCTATGAAATCCTGTCGCTACTAAAATACGAATACGTGCATCGGGTGAAACACTACGAATTCTTCTTAAAAGAATAGGTGTAATAATTTTTGAAGGTACAGGACGCGTATGGTCTGAGCTAATAATGACAATATTTTTCTTATCCTTAGCTAGTTCTTCTAAACTTTTTGAACCAATTGGATTGTCCAATGATTGTTCTACAATTTCATTTTCTGAAAGTGTAGTTTTATAATCGCTTTGTCTACCCTCTAAAACACCAGCTAAGTTTTTATCTTCTAATTTGATTTTCATTTGACCTTTATCATAAGGCACATTCATTTCAAACATTTTTATCTCTCCTTTTTTCCCGAATTAATATAATCCGAATTAAAAAATTGTGAAATCTCATTTCATGTTAACATTTGTTGTTTCGCAAAGTTTGGAGTATTGTTATAATCCAAAACTGGTAAAGGAGAACGGATATGGACAATGAATACTTATTAAATTTTTTAAAAGAGAAAAATGTGCCTATTATACAGAAAAAAAGACACACCTATTTAGCATATTATGGGCTTGAACAACAAGATACCTATGTGTTAAAAGAAGGGGTAATTAAGACAAGTATCATCCTGCATGATGGTCGTGAATTCAACATTTCTTATATCAATACACCGGATATTATTTCTTTATTAAAAGATGAAGTAAGTCAATATACATCGGCTCCATTTAATGTTCGTGTTGAAAGTGATGTGGCCACATTCTATAGAATTCCTCGAGTGTTATTTTGGAGTTATGTAAATCAAGATCAAAAATTACAAGATTATGTAAACGCATATTATCGAGAAAAATTAACGGAAGCTATTTTTCGCCAACAACTTATGATGATGAATGGAAAAACAGGTGCAATATGCTCCTTCTTATATCAATTAATCCATTTATTTGGTCGAAAAGTAGAGGCGGGTATTCTTATTGATTTTCAAATCACAAATGATGATATTGCAGGATTTTGTGGAATTTCCACTCGAAACAGTGTGAGTCGAATTCTTTGTGAGCTAAAAAAGGAAGGCGTCATTAAGATTGTAAATCAAAAAATATTAATTCTAGATATCGATTATTTAAAACAATATGTGCAATGTTAAATCTTAATCTGTCCATACATCCTTACCAAGTATATTTTAGAAGAAGAGGTATTTAATGATGAATAGTATCACCAAAAAACTAGTATCTTGCGCTTTATGCATCGCTTTAGGTGTATTACTTCCAATGGCATTTCATGTGATCCCAAATGCTGGAAGCATATTTTTACCAATGCACATTCCTGTATTAATTTGTGGATTATTTTGTGGATGGCCATATGGTTTAGCATGTGGAATTATTACACCATTTCTTTCAAGTGTGACAACAGGTATGCCACCTGCAATGATGTTGCCACAAATGATGATTGAACTTGCGGTATATGTTTTAGTAGCTGGTTTATGTACACAATATATTTCAATGAAGAATGAAATGACAAAACTATATATGAGTTTGATCATTGCGATGCTTGCAGGAAGAATTATGAATGGTTTTGTCAATACATGTATTCTTAGTACACAAGGATATACATTATCTGTATTTATGATGGCTAGCTTTATTACTTGTCTTCCAGGTATCATCCTTCAATTGATTGTCATTCCTGTTTTGGTTCGTATTTTAAATAGAAATATTTATAAACAACCAGAAAAAGTTTTAGCTTAATGACAAGAAAGACCGAATATTCAGGTTTTAATCTGACATTCGGTCTTTTTTTCATCATTGCCTATCAAAATATTTCTTACCAGAATCTGGATTAAAATAGGTTCGAATATACCCATCCGTGGATACAACCACAAATTCATTGGTATTTTCTTTGTAGTATACATCATCTCCATCTTCTTTTTCTGTTTTATGTAAGGACTCTGGATTATTGACTACATCACTGGCACTCATTTCATATTCTTTTGATGATGAAAATCCCATTTCTTTACCATGTTTTTCATAGTGAGACTCTAACAAATCTTCATTACGAAAATGGTATTCTTGATAGCCTACGACTACTTGTTTTTGTTCCTTAATTTCACATCCTGTTGGAAGTACAAGTGAGAATATACAAAGGAATAAGAGCAAATATTTATTCATGATTTTTTTCATATTGTTTTTTGTACTCCTTTAAACTTAGTTTATTGGCTCCACCTTTTAAATTTGGATCTTTATATTGTGCTTTATCATCTTCCCATCCACATACTGGACAGATTTCATAGCTTCCTGGTCCAGATTGAAATGTATATTTTCCACAAACGGGACATTTAAACACAAAAACATTTGATAGTGTTTTAATAACTTTATCCATATCGATTGGCTTTGCGATATGTCCGTTCATTCCAATGGATAATGCTTTTTGTTTATCCTCTTCAAAGGCATTGGCCGTCATCGCCACAATTGGAATATCACTAAATTCACGAATCTTTTGTGTTGCTTGATAACCATCCATATTTGGCATTTGAATATCCATTAAAACTACATCGTATTCTTTTTCTTTGACTTGTTTTACACAAGCAATTCCATCACTTACGTGATCTACAATCAATCCATAGTCAAATAAAAGTGTCATCGCAATTTCTGCATTTAAATCATTGTCTTCAGCTAGTAAAATGTGTTTTCCTTTAAGGTCTATAATATTCGTTTCTTGATTTTTTTCTAACTCACTTTCTTTGGCAATTTCAAAATGAAATTTCATTCGAGTTGTTGTCCCTTGATTGACTTGACTTGAAATCTCAATTGTACCATGCATCAATTCAACCAAAGATTTTACTATCGATAAGCCAAGTCCTGTACCTTTTACGCTCGTTTGCGTACCTGATTTTTCTCTAGAAAAGTCTTCAAAGGCATGTGGCAAATATGCTTCACTCATTCCAATACCTGTATCTTGAATTATGCATTGAAACTGGCCAGATTCTACTTCTTCAATATGAATCGAAATATTCCCATTTTTAGTATATTTCACGGAATTTCCAACCACATTCAACAATATTTCTTCAAACTTAATTTGATCACAATACACATATGGATGTTCAATCTTTGTGGTGCACTGATAGGTTAAGCCTTTTTGTTCAGCTTGTTTTTCAAAGACTGAATTCAAAGAATCTAACACATCAAATATATTACATGCCTTTATATTCAATGTTTCTTTTCCACTTTCGATGCGTGCCATTTCTAAAATGGAGTTAATTAAATCTAAAAGAAATTTACTAGAAGAGTGAATCTTGGATAGATAATCTTTTTCTTTTTCAATATTTCCAACATTCTTTTCCATTAATTCCGTATATCCCATAATTGCGTTCATAGGTGTACGAATATCGTGTGACATACTAAATAAAAAACGAGATTTGGCAGCACTTGCTTCTTGTGCTTTTTTTGCCTGCCATTCAATTTGACTGGCATACTCTAAATCTTTTCGATGGCGAATTTCAAATTGAGCAATAGCGGCCGTTACTAGAAAATCGATCAAAACACTAGCGACAGCTAAACTTATCATTACATATGTATTGATCCAACCTTGTTTTGGCACAATTTCAAAATTCCATTTATTGTTGGGAAGCTTACACTTGATCAACAATGTATTTGAATCTATATTTTTTGAACTTTGAGAAATAATAATCTTTTTCTTTGTGACACGATCCGTTTTCCAAATGACAAAATCATAAGATGCTTTTTTCAAATCGCTTAAGTGAATTTCATCTAAAAATGCATCCCAATCAATGACTAAAATGGAAAATCCCCAGAACTTTTCATTCACATAGATGGGATCGTATAATAAAGCTCCTTTTCCACCTTGTTTTAAATCATAAGGACCTTCCAATGTATATTTCCTTGTATCTTTTGCCAAAGTAGCAGCCTCTTTACGTTCATATTCTGCCAACATATTCATGCCAATAGCTTTTTGATTTTCTTTAAATGGATATACATTTTGAATAATTCCGTTTGGCGCAAGTTCAATTGTCTTAACAGCCGGATCATCTCCATATAGTCTAGATGCCACAGATTCAAAGTAAGCATCGTCTAAATCAATTCCAGCCTCAATGGTCTTCTTTAAAAAGCCTACTTTTTCAATATACGACTCAAGCTTTATTTCAACACGATTGATTGTTGAATTTACTGTATATTCTGCCTTTAATTTTTCTTGTTGAATTACGCTGTTACGAATAAACAAACATGCCATATTCGTTAAAACAGAAACCAACACAAAACTAATTAGTATTTGATAAATTAAATTTTTATTTTTCATGGTTTCATTATAAAACGAAAAAAGGTGTGTGACAAAAATTATCATACATCTTTTGCGTTAAACTTTTCACTATAATGCGACTGCATAGCTTGCCAATCCATAAATAAAACATAGAAAACTCGACCAAAACGTTCGCTTTCCACAATCCTTCCTTGATCAAGTACAGGAATATAGGTTCCATCTTGTCTTCTTAATTGATAATGAATATAGTCATTCTTACTTCCACTTTCAATTTGATTCCAAATACTTGTTTCTACCACTTTTTGTTGGTCTTCACGAATTAAATTTCGGAAACTTTTCTTTGTACCATTAAAGAACGCATCTAGATTTTCATATCCAGCCATATCTAAAAATTCTTTATTTGCGTAAAAAATTTCATCATCCTCTTTATCCGCTCGATAAATAATAAAAGCGCCAGGTAAATTTTCAGAAATATCATTTAACACAAATCCTAGTTGTTTACGAACACCAGATTGAAAACCTTCCTGATAAGCCTTGCATCCATTTTTACCATGAAGTTTTACTTCATAAAGAGCTGTGTCGGCACAACGCATGAGTTGAGACCTTTCAATCGCATTATTTGGATATTCGGCATAACCAAGTGAGATACAAAAAGAATATGTTTGCCCTTTACACGAAAATGTTTTTGGCGTTTTTGTGAATTCAATCAAAGATTCTTTCATTTCTTCCATTGTACAATTTGGTAAAAGAATACAGAATTCGTCCCCTCCATTTCTACCAAGCAATGCAGAAGATGGAAAAAATTTTTGCATATTTTCAGCTAGGCTTATTAAAGCTTTATCCCCATAGGCATGTCCATACATGTCATTTATTAACTTGAAATCATCTACATCTAATAATACGGCCACGCAATGTTCTTTTGGATTTTTTGAAATCATCTTTTCTGCCATTTCATCAAATCCATATCGATTATAAAGCTTAGTCAGTCCATCTTTATGGGCTAGTTCTTTTAATTCAACTCTTCTTTCATCCAGTAGTAATAAGAGTGTTGTAAGTCCAGTTAGTAGAAGAACTAAGGATAGTCCTCCAAAGAAAATTAAATATAAAGTTTTAGAGTTGCTCCATCCAGCTCTAGGCATGATTTGAAGTTTCCATTTTTTTTTCCGACAGTCAAATCATAAGTGACCGGTCGAATCATTTTATCGCAATTTGCATCAACAACTACATGTTTCTTATCTAAAACAGACGCTTCTCTTGAAAGTCGATAATTATATTTAAATTTAGATAAAGCGTTTGTCGAATCTTCAAAAACTTCAGGAACACGCAAAATCGCAATCGTAAATCCCCAAAAATATTCTTGTCCATTTTCATCTTTTAGATAAATAGGATTACGAACAACAAGCCCAGAACCTCCTTGTTTCAATTCAATAGGACCTTGGGTAATGGTTATATTATGATCTTTTGCGTAATTCGAAATTTCACCTCGATTTGAATCCTTTAATAAATCAATTTTACCCGTTTCATTTCCTTCTTCAGGATAAATTTCTGTTACCACTCCATTCGGTGCTAATTGCACACTTTGTATAGAATAAGACATTAGATTTTCGGCTACTTTGGAAAAATTTATGATTTGACCATTTCCATTTATTAATAATTGTTTTAAAGTATCTGTTATTTCAATTCCATTTTCAATATCATTTTCTATACGCTGACCATATGTCACAGCATTTAATTTTGCGATCGTACGCCTATCTTTTTGAATTTGAACATTTGTATTATATGTAAATACACTCAATAGACATATTCCTACAAGAAATACAATCAACGGAACTATAGTCTTTTTCTTCACTTTCTTATACCTCGGTTATATTTTCGATTTAATATTATAGCACAAATCATTATTAAAAACTGTAAACTTTTTGTATAATACTTAATGTACGATTGCTGCATAATGTTGTCAGTTAAGAACCCGCACTGCTTGCGGTGAGGAGTAGTCAGTACTTATTAAATAAGTTAACGGCATTTAAAAATGTTACTCTATCAATGGATATTGCGAATGTGCATCAAAACGATAAAGAAGTAAGAGCTATTGAATTATTGGAAAAAGTAGGTTTAGATCAAGACCAGATTCATCGTCGTATCTTAAAACTTTCGGGGGAGGGTCAGCAACAAAGAGTGGCCATCGCAAGAGCTTTGAGCTATGATCCAAAAATTATCTTGGCAGATGAGCCAACTGGAAATTTAGATCCAGATACGCGGGATGAAATTATGGATATTTTTGATGATTTAAAAGAACAAGGAAAATGTATTATTATTGTCACGCATTCAAAAGAAGTGGCCCATAGAGCCGATAAAGTTTATACATTATAAGAAAGAAAGCGTAGGAATTCTCCTGCGCTTTTACTGTAATATATACATATTTTCTTCAATCAATCGAATCACTTTTCGTACAAATTGTACACTTACCAAATCATTGACTTTGTGACCCGTCGTTTCTAACTCACTAATTTCAATAATGGGTAAAGAATATTTGTCTAATTCTTCTTTTTTAATAGGTGTATGAAACGTATGTCCACAATCTAAATCATAGAACAAGTAATAGTGATATATCGGCTCATCCTTAAGTTCAACATCTCCAAAGTACACAATGGAATAATCATCATCCATATATTGTCCTTCATAATAGAATTGTTTCTTAAACTTTTTATACTCCTCATTTTCATAGCTGTAGATTCTTTTAGTCTTGTAGCCAATAAACTCTTTGTGGATACAAATTGGTGTCAAAACTTGCAACAATATATCTTTCATGCGATACATCTCTAATTTCTTTTCTCTAGCCCCTTCAATAAATGCTGAATTATCTACATACCGATGACATCTAGAATACGCTCTTTGTTCCCTTTCTTTGTCCCGATAGTTTTTGGCTCGTTTATTCACACTGTACAAACAATCCACTAACATTTGTTTGGTGATAATGTGATTTGAAAGATTATCCCTATTATTTTTAAATTATTTATCTAACATCTGCATATCTAATTCATCTCATGACTAAAGTCACGAGTGTTCTTAGATTGCATTATAAATTGAAATTTACTCTTCCCCTATTACTTTGAAGCAGACTACTAAACCACAAATAAATAGTGTTATACAAACAATGAATGGAATTATTAAGTCTAATCCCAACAAACTACCTAAAACTCCAGTAATCCCGTTATAATCCCATTGATGAAGTGTTGCTGAGCACAAAATAGCTATTGAGCCAAGAAACCCCATAAGTTGCCAAACAATGCCTAATATCATTTTTTTCACAAAATCACACTCCCTTATTTTATCCAATTACATCCGTAATGGCCTTAATACCTTTACCTACAAAACTAATGACTTTCTCATTGACTACACTTCCATCTTTTATTATTTTGACATTCGCAAGACCTAGTTGATCATTCTCTTTAGGTTCTGTACTCCCTGAAAGTGTTATCCATTTAATTTGAATATCTTCTTTAGATAATTTTTGATTATAATCAACTGAATAATTTGTATTTTCAAAAACAGGAGAATTCGATTCAGCATAAACATAAACCTTATTCTTATCCTCTTGATAAATTTTAATTGTATAATGCACAATATCCTTTTTATTAGAAATATATTCCTTATTTGGAGATACTTTCTCTTCATAAATCAAGGTTAAATCTTTATTAGAAGTACTTGTATCTGTTTCATTTTGAAATAAAAAGAATAAGGATAAACATAAAACAATACTACTAACAACTACAACAATTATTCTTTTTGACTTCATCTTTGACGTACCTTTTTTACATTACGATTCATGAAATGTCTTCCTATATATCTATAGGCAAATCCTTTTAGCCTTGACATTTGTTGATGGTGTTCTTTTAGTAAATCATCCGGACAATCATATACACCAAAATCTTGTGTAATTCCTTCACTTTGAATATATGTAGAATTGCGATTAAAATCAATGGTAGGATTTCTAAAATCTTTTACTGCTACACCATATCCACAAAATGCACCTTTACAATTTGGAAATTGATTCTGTAATTTCTTAAGATATGCCTTGTCCAAAATAAAGCCTTCAAGTTCAATCCACTGATTCTCAAAATATATTTCCACCCAACTATGAAAGATATTTTGGGGTGCACTCCAATACACTAAACCTGTCATGGCTCCTTTTTGAAGTCTTTTATCAATTGTGAAACCATGAATTCTACATGGAATCTGACAAGCTCGTAAAAGAGCCATAAATAAGGTTCCTTTTGTATTACATTGACCATATCCATCTAATAGAACTTTTGATGCACATATCGCATCATCCTCGTTGTACCCAAACAAAATATCGTCTCGAACAAAATTATATATTCCCTTGATTCTTTCAAATTCATCCAATTCTTTCCATTTTTTCTTTTGAATTAGTTCTTGTATTGCAGCATTGGAATAATCAAGCATCTCCGTTTCTTTTAAATAATTATCTATCATTTTTCACTTATCCTTAACATTCTAATAATTATGAACCTGCATATATTTATATTCTTCAAAATATAAGAGACTTTGAAATAGGATCTACTAAAGTGTTTCTCTTAGCTTCATCATTTGAAGCAAGTCAACATTAATCTCTACAACAATGCATTTATCTGATTCCTTCTTTCAAAATGTCAACTCAGGTAATTGATCTGTCTTAATAATCATTTCTAACATTCTGGCAAATCCTTCTGGATACCGAATTTGATACTCCATATGGTTCAATCCCTCAAAAACTGGAAAGTTACCATATTTATAGGCTTGCATCACAGCATTTCGATATTTAAAATGATCTTCTTTACTTCCAAATTCCCAGAATGTATGTTTTTGTAGCTCTTCTGATAATTTTGGAAATGGCTTATCTTCTAAACTATCATCCATCTGTTTTCTCAAATTTGTATACGACAAATTCTTTCCTGCTTCAATAAAATAAGGCTTAATATTATCATCGTCACACCACATAATTTTCTTCAATGTGTTCCCATTTGTCCAATACAAACTTTTCATGGTCACATATAAAAATGGGGCCATAATTCTACGTGTTATCTTACCAATCTGTGCAAATTGACCACCATCAAAGAATATATGCTTAACCGGTATTTTTGTATCTGTTAGAAATACCATCGCAAGATCTGCACCAATCGAAGATGCTACTACTAGTTCAATCTCTTTGATCCCATGATCACTTAAAAATCGTTTAATCTGTTGTATCTCATCACTTTTACCTAGATACTTTTGATTTGAACAATATACTGTAGAAGTGGGTAGAACACAATAATATTTATCCGCTAATTTTTTGGCAACTGGCATACTGCTTTCTCCAGTTACACCCATCGCATGAAAAAAAAGTATAACTGGATTTGATTTGTTCCCTATTGTTTTGAATACCATAATCTCACCTTCTATCCATACATTATTTTGTGCAACAAAAATATACCATCGATCCATCTATGTGAAGATCTATTTGTTTGTACATCTCTTTTAGAATATTTCTAAGTTCTTCCTCAGTTTGAAATGGTGGGGTGAACCATCCTTTCTTAGAAAGAATATGATTCACAAGCCAATCTGTTCTTTTAGATTTACCCCTAATATAGAAACATCCTATAAAGGTACCACCTGGTTTTAAAACTCGCCACGGTTCTTGAAATGCCTTTTTCTTATCTGGAAAAGCATGAAATCCATTCATGGAAACCACAATATCATAGGATTCATCATTCATTTTTAAATTGGATACATCCCCCTGAATACATTTAATATGTGCATACTCATCAAATCTTTTCTTAGCTTGTTCAAGCATATCCATACTGTAATCAAGACAAGTAATATGCGCATCTTTTAAAGCTATCCACTTATATTGGGTAAATACAGCAGTTCCGACTGGAACATCTAGAAGTTTACCTGAAAAATCATCTGGAATATATGATAAAACTTTCTGTGCTATATCATTATCGTTAGTACCATTCCAAAATAATTTAATATACAACTTACTGAAAATATTTCCCTGTGTCAAAACATCATCATAAATATTCTTTGATGATTCATACGCATTTTGTATTTTATCCGCCATATCCAACTTCACCTTTTTTCCATTCTTCAAAATACTATTTTCTATATTCCTTCCACAACATTCCTTATTTCTTCTATCCACTTGTCAGGATGGCAACAAAACAATTCTTCATGCTGCATATTAAATCGATGAATATCTGGATTCTTAAAATATGTATAGTATCTCTTTTCGTATTTTTTACCCATTTTGGTCGCATAGAATACGTGAATTTTTGTATTTGAAACATCCATATTGTGTTGTACTTTTGTCACTAAATCCGAATAGAACTGATTATAAATACTACTCTTAGTAATCCAAGGACTACCTAAACCAAACATATCTAAAAATCCATTCACCAAATCCTTCTTCGAATCATCCATATGCGCAATTTTTTTCTCCATAAGTTTTGGAAGTGTTCCTGTATGCACCATTTTATACATAATAGGCGTTACTATAGATGCCTGAATTGTAGCCATCACCTTTCCAGCCTCATCCATATCACTACTCCCAATAATGCCATGATCAATATGAATTCTTTTTCTTTGAATCAACAAAGAAACAAAACTGCCTCCAAGTGAACAGCCATAAGCTGCTTTAATTCTTCCGCCATAATGATCTATAATTTCTTTTTCAATCTTTTCACACTCTTCTTCCATCGAATAAAATTGAGTATTCTCATTTGGATCAAAGCCATCATAAGAAACAGCTACCGTATAAAAATATGCTTGTAATCCTTCTAACACATGATCAAAACTACTATATAAGCAACAAGTTCCTGGAAACAAAAAGATGACTGGTTTACTTTGATCTCCGCTTTCATAAAATTTCATAATCAACCCTCAAAGCGTTAGATAAAACTAACTTTTTTCTTGGCTTCAGTTTACCACTGCAATTAATGACACGCAAGAACAATATGCAGTACAAAAGAAAAGACAACTCCTCTTAAGAATTGTCCAATATATTCATTTCTTCAATATATCATAGTACCATTTGTTGATATAGAAAAAGAGTAGAAGCTGTATCACATCATATACTCTCTACTCTTACAATCACAATGGCAGTCTTTCCAACTACATTTTAGAATCATATTACGCTTTGACTACATAACACTGTTTCTTGTAGAAAGATATTCCATAGCCAACTGCATTTTCATATTTTTTAAATTTATGTTCTTCAAGATACTTTTGTTCAATTATTTGTCTTGCGCCTTCTTTAGCATCATCAATCAGATTATCTTCACTTATTGAATGTTTACACTCAATAAGCACGATTGTTCCTAAGATGTTTTCTGGTAAAACACATACATCAAATCTACCATTACCAGATTCTCTATTGGATACCACCTCATAATCATTCAACAACCCTACCAGAAATCCATGATAAAAGGATTCTTGATTATCAAAACAACTAATACTTCTTAATAGTATATCATTTAACAATAGATTTACTTTTTTTGCATCTCCATCCACTAATTCTTGATAAAGTTCATTTTTTCTACTCGTTGTATAATCCTCAAAATATGACATAAAAGATTGTTTATAAATTTCATAAACTTCCTTATTTGGAATCACTAATTCATATTGGTTTTCTTGCATATCTTTGATGACCTTTAAATAGCCAGTGAGTAATAGAAAGCTATAAATATTATTGATATTATCCATTTCACGATACGTAAGTTCAGGCTTGATATATTTAATAAGGGATTGACCATTCATTAATAAATCAAACTCCTTGCGTAATTTTTTATCCCCATTTTGAATATACTTAACAACAAGATCATTACCACTGGTATTTGCCCAAAATGAAATTGGTTTAAAAGACACATCTTGCGTTATATTTTTAACATACATAAGTGTACTCCATGGATTATAAATTTCTTTATTACCAAATTGATATCCATCATACCATTCTTTTACTTCATCCATCTTTTCTGATAAATTATAAGCTTTTAACAACTGTTTAACTTCCAATTCAGTAAATCCAAAAGATTCACTACTAATATTATTTAAAACAGAATACGCCGTAAAATTATTCAAACCAGTAAAAATACTTTCCTTAGAAATACGAAGGCATCCAGTCATAATACCTTTTTCTAAAGCATCATTCGTTTTAAGTGCTGAAGAAAAAACGCTTCTTAAAAACTCAACCATTTCTTCATAATAATTATTTTGATAGGCAGCCTGCAATGGAACATCATACTCATCGATTAGAACAATAACTTTTTGTTGATAATAAGTATATAGCGCATTCGTTATGACTCTCAATGAAATTTTTAAATTTTCAACACTAGATGAACGATTATGCAATTTATTTAAAATATCTTTAGTTGTATCCGACAATTGATCCGAAGATAATATTTCTAAGTTTTTCTCTAACAATTCATAAATCACATTTGAAAAAGATGAAATTTGCGCATCAAAAGTTAAGCTTTTCATTTCCTTTAAAGAAATAAAAATCGTTGGATACTTATTTTGATGCTTTAACGCATCCTTATTCTTCGAAATATTTAAACCATCAAATAGATACGAGTTTTCCTTTTCTTTGATTGAAAAGAAATAATAAAGCATCGACATATTCAGTGTTTTACCAAATCTTCGAGGTCTTGTATACGAAACAACTTGTTCATTTAATACATCCTCAATGAAATTTGTCTTATCTACATAATATGCACTTGATGTTAGCATATAAATAGGACTAGTCAAAAAGAGAAAATTTACACCAGTGGTA
>NZ_CATVYQ010000029.1:0-27758 GCF_958348295.1 uncultured Holdemanella sp. | reverse complement strand
AGCACAACGGGATGTTTTTTTTGTATAGATGTATAAAAATTACGAGAAGTTGACGATAATACGTAACTACCTAAAAGAAAAAGGTGGAAAGAATCCACCTGATATTGAATCACTGATAGCTAAAGAAATACTGCCAATCCGTCCTAATCGCCAGAATGAACGGAAAGTGAAAGCCAAATCACCGGTATCTTTTAACTATCGATATGATTAACAACTAATATTATATATTTTTTAAAATGTAGTAGCAATACTACAATTTTCGTCGTGCTTTCAAATAAAAATACCATCCAGAAAATAGTATCTGGATGGTTCGTCATTTCTTAACTTAATGACATTGGGTTAACCTGTCTTTTTTTTGTTGACATGTGATATCAATATGATATCATTTAGATAGTGGAGGTGCTTATATGACAGAAAAAGTTTTAAGCAACAAAAAGAATGGCATGGCCATGATGATATTATGGATTGTTTTATATCTTGTAGCTTTATTGATGACAATACTTGGAGCAGCATTAATTTGGCCACTATTTATTATTGGTGTTGTATGGCTATGCATTGGTTGGATTCCATTTCTTGGCTTAAAAGTATTAAAGCCACAAGAAGCCTTGGTTTTAACATTATTTGGTAAATATGTAGGTACTTTAAAGGATGCTGGATTCTATTATGTTAATCCTTTTTGTCAGGCTGTTAATCCTGCCGCAAAGACAAAACTAAATCAAAGTGGAGATGTGGATGATGGTTCTAAGAAGAGTATTTTTCAAACACAAAATAATGGAACAATAGAAATGGCTTCTAAAAAAGTATCTTTGAAGATCATGACTTTAAACAATAATCGTCAAAAAATCAATGATTGTTTAGGAAATCCTGTAGAGATTGGAATTGCCGTTATGTGGCGTGTTACAGATACCGCAAAGGCTGTATTTAATGTGGATAACTACAAGGAATATCTTTCTTTACAATGTGATAGTACATTAAGAAATATTGTTCGTATCTATCCTTATGATGTAGCTGAAAATGTAGATACAACAGGCGATGGTATTGCCGATGAGGGAAGTCTTAGAGGTTCTAGTGAAGTGGTCGCATCGAGAATTCGTGATGAAATTCAATGTAAAGTAAAAGATGCGGGTCTTGAAATTATTGAGGCAAGAATTACATATTTGGCATATGCACCAGAAATTGCAGCCGTTATGCTACAAAGACAACAGGCAAGTGCGATTATTGATGCACGTAAGATGATTGTGGATGGTGCTGTTGGTATGGTTGAAATGGCATTGGAGCGTTTGAATGAAAATGGGGTTGTAGAATTAGATGAAGAAAGGAAAGCGGCTATGGTTTCGAATTTATTAGTCGTACTTTGTGGAAACCATGATGCGCAGCCAGTCGTTAATTCTGGCAGCTTGTATTAATGGAAAAGAAACAGATTCCTTTGCGTCTTTCAAAGAAATTGTATGATCAAATCGCTTCATGGGCAGAAGATGATTTTCGTAGTGTCAACGGACAAATTGAATATTTGTTGACGGAATGTGTGAAACAAAGAAAAAAGAATGGCAAATACGTCAGTGATACGATGGATGAGCCAATTGAATTGGATATCAAGTAAGAGAGTGTAGAGATACATTCTTTTATTTTTGGAAAAAATAAAAGCTTTTAATGTTAAACTAGAAAAACTTAGTAACTTAAGCTACTTTTAAAGATTAAATTTTGAAGACTTGGTTAATTGAATAGTCATTTTGATCGAGTTGTACATTGTAATGCATATGTAAAAAACATAAAATACTCTACAAACAGGAGGTAAAAAAACATATGTATACAAATAACTATTCAAATTCAGTAAGTACAAATTCATTATATAAAGTTTACAGTTGGATGATGGTAGGCCTTGGTATTACGGCAATCACTTCGGCATTGTTGTATGCTTCTGGCATATTCATGCTTATTATTCAGATTCCCATGATTTCACTATTATTACTCATCGTACAAATTTCATTAACGATTTCAATGGGACGTCAATTATCACGTAATACACCCGCTTCCACAATGAAGATGATGTTTATTGTGTATTCACTTACAATGGGAATCAATATGACATCATTGGCTTATGTATATAGTGCTGGACAGATTGCAGCGGCTTTTGGTATTAGCGCAATTTACTTTGCGTGTTTAGCCATTATTGGAAAGACAACTAAAATGGATCTTAGTAAAGTGGGAAACATTTGTTTGATTGGTTTGATTGCGATGATCTTTAGTCAATTTTTCTTCATGATATTTAGAGTTGGCATGGATGTACGCTTATGGAGCGTGATTGGACTCTTATTATTTACTGGACTTACGGCTTGGGACATACAAAAAATGAATTATATGTTGGATGGCTATGAAGATGAAAAGATATCGATTTATATGGCGTTACAACTATATTTAGATTTCTTGAATATCTTCTTATACATTTTGCGATTGTTAGGACGTAGAGATGATTAGTTTCATCTCTATTTTTTATGGTTGACAATGTAAACTAATATTGTATACTTTAATAGTTCACAAAATGAACTAAAGGAGTATGTATGAAAGTATTAAAGAAAATAGGAATTACTATATTATGTTTATTATTGATTTGTGGAATAGGCATTGTTTGTCTGTTTCACAAGGAATATAGCTCATTAAAATCATTAAAAAAAATCGATGCTTATCCAATGTATACAATGGATTATAGTGCGGATTATGGATTGGATGAGTTTTTAGAAAAAGGTGCAAGCAATGATAAAGAGCTTGTCGAATTTGTGGTGAATCACGTAATGAAGGGGTTACCATTAAGTATTGATATTCCAGATTTAGGTTGTTCTACATTTATTGCACAAAATAAAGATTCAGGATATCTGTTTGGACGAAACTTTGATATGGATTATTCGCCAAGTGTATTAGTGAAGACGAAACCTAAAAATGGGTATGCCTCTATATCCATGGTGAATTTAGGCTTTGTAGGATATAATGAAAAACATTTACCAGATACATTAAAAGATTCATTAGTAACTTTGGCAGCCCCTTATGCACCACTAGATGGAATGAATGAAAAAGGATTAGCGGTTGGCGTATTGTTGATTGATACAAAACCAACAAATCAGAATACAAAAAAGGTGGATATCACAACGACAACAGCCATTCGTTTGATGTTAGATAAGGCGAAAAATGTGGATGAAGCATTAGAATTATTATCTTCTTATGACATGCATTCAAGTGCCAATAGTTGTTATCACTTCCAAATTTGTGATGCTTCTGGAAAGAGTGTTGTTGTAGAATATGTGGATGATGAAATGAAGGTTGTATATCCAGACAAGAATTATCAGTGTGCCACAAATTTCTTATTGACTCAACCCGATGCAGAATTTAATTTTGGCCAAGACCGTTACCAAATTATTGATGAAAAATTAAGTTCCACAAATGGAAAACTATCCAAACATGAGGCTATGCAACTTTTATCCGATTGTTCGCAAGAAGCACATAAAAACAAACAGGGAAAAATATCAAAGACACAATGGTCTTGTGTATATGATTTAAAGAATAAAAAGGTAACGATTTGTGTGAATGAAAATTATGATGCGAAATACACAATTTCTGTGCTAGAATAAAATTATGAAAAAGAATGAACAAGTATTAGAAGCATGGCTTCAAATGACAACTGTTATCAATAATGAAAGAATCACCCCAGATCTACCTTATAATGAATCCATGATTTGTCGATATTTATATCAAAATCAAGATTTAAATGTAACTGCAACGGATTTATGCAACTATATGCGCATGCAAAAATCGCAGATGAATCGTACACTTACAAGTATGGAAAAAAAGGGACTGATTACACGTATTCGTAGTGAACAGGATACGCGTAAAATCTATATTACATTAAATGATTCGATGATTCGAATCTATAAGAAGCAACATGAAAAGATTTTAAAGATCGTAGATGAATTGTTTGAAAAGATTGGTTATGAAAAACAACCAGAAGTGATTGAATTATTTGATTTAATTACACAGACCGCAAAAGAAATGTTATAAAGATGAGCTGGATATCCAGCTTTTTCTTTTGTTTCATAAAGCCTTCTTTTTTGATAGAATAAAGATGGCGTTTGGGGAGGTTTATATGAAAAAAACAAATTATGTAAAAGATGTATTGGTTGTATTATTAGGAAATTTTATGGTGGCAGTATCCGTTGCTTTTTTTGTTTTACCAAATAATACATTAACTGGAGGCGTAGCCGGTGTGGCAGTGGCATTAAAACCGTTGTTGCCATTTATTCCATCGGTATGGTTGATCAACATATTGATGATTGGACTTTATATTGTGGGAGCCATTTTTTTAGGAAAGGCATTCGCATTGAAATCATTGATTTCAACATTTAGTTATTCGTTTTTTGTCTCAACATTAACTTATGTTACAACTTTATTTCCAAAAGATACATTTGTGATGCAACCCATGTTGGCAAGTATTTATTGTGGGTTGATTTCAGGTATTGGCTTAGGACTATGTTTTAGAGTAAACGCAAGTACAGGAGGAATGGATATTCCAGCCTTGTTGATTCATAAATATACGCATATTTCTTCAGGAAATTCCGTAATGATCATTGACGCGTTAACTGTACTTTTAGGTATGTCTACTTATGGTGTAGAACCAGCCTTGATTGGAGTTTTATCAGTATTTACATCTGGTTTTGCGATTGATAAAACAATTTTGATTGGTTCAAGTACAGCAATCAACTGTATGGTTATTTCAGATCAATGGATTGAAATTAAAAATCATGTATTAGACAAAATGAAACGTGGAGTTACTATTTTAGAAGGTAAGGGTGGATATACAAATGAATCTAAACCTGTATTGATGATTGTGATTCCACAAAAAATGTATTCGAATTTAGAACATGAAATCATGAAGGTGGATCCAAGAGCGTTTATTATCGTGAATAGTGTTCATGAAGTCGATGGTGAAGGATTTACTTATGAATTGGAGGATTTAAAGTGACGACAAAATTAGTTATTTGTGACATTGATGCTACATTAGTCAATGAGAAAAAAGAATTAACACCTAGAACGAAGAAAGCTTTAATTCAGCTTCATGAAAAAGGCATTTATTTTGGGATTGCCTCAGGTCGTCCGGCCGATGAATTAAAACGAAATAAAGAGTATTGGGATTTACCTTTTGACTTTGACTTTGTGGTAGGAATGAATGGTGCAGAACTTTGGGATGGAGTGCACCAAAAATTCTACAGTTATTTCATGATGCAAAAAGAATGGCTAAAAGAAACCATGGAAATCATGAATGTTGTTGAGTGCAATCCAATGATATATTGGGATGGAAAGATTCGTTGTGTTCATATTGATGATTGGATGATTCATTCGGCTTCTACATCGCATAAAGAATTGGAAATTGTAAAATTAGAAGATTTCTATGCACATGAAAACGCAAAAATCATGTTCCGTATGAAAGAAGAGGATATGCCTAAGGCAGAAGCTTGGGTAAAAGAACATCCAAATCCTTATTATCATGGTTTTAAAACACAATCCACACTACTTGAATTTTGTGATAAAAGAATCAATAAGGGGTATGGACTACAAAAAATATGCGAACTCAATGATATAGATATAAATGATGTCATGGCCTTTGGAGATACATCCAATGATAATGACATGTTAAAAGTGGCTGGTTGCGGTGTTTGTATGATCAATGGTACGGATGATACAAAAGCTTGTGCTAATGCCATCACTAAACAGGATAATGAGCATGATGGTTTAGCTATTTATTTAGAAGAAAGTGGGATCCTATGCTAAAAGTATGCGTAATTGGAGGAGGACCTGCCGGTTTAATGGCTGCTTATACAGCTCGTTTAGAAGGGCATCAAGTTGAATTGTTTGAAAAGAACAAGCAATTGGGTAAGAAATTACAACTCACAGGTCATGGGCGTTGTAATGTGACGAATAATTGTTCAAAAGATGAATTCTTTAAGCATGTTGTGCACAATGAAAAATTCTTATATAGCCCATTCTCACAATTTTCTAACTTAGATATGATCAAATTTTTAAAATCCAATGGTTTACCTACGATTGAAGAAGATCACGGACGTATGTTTCCAGGTTCAAATTCAAGTCAAGACATTGTTTTATTGTTTGTAGAACTTTTACGTAAAAACAATGTCATCCTACATATGGATGAAGCTTGTACAAATGTAGTTGTTGAAGAGAATCGAGTTGTTGGAATCAAAACGGATAAAGGAACATATTCATTTGATGTAGTCATTGTCGCAACGGGAGGAAAATCATTTGTATCCACAGGAAGTAGTGGAGATGGATATAAATGGGCAGAAGCATTGGATATAAAAGTTAGTAATCTATATCCTGGATTGGTTTCATTACAAACTAGAGAAGACTTTGATTTGGCAGGTCTGTCCTTGTCTAATGTTGGAATTCAGGTAAAAAAAGATAAAAAGGTTCTTTATAAAGAATGCGGTGATATTTTATTTACCCATGAAGGTTTAAGTGGACCTGGCATTTTGATAATGTCAAGTTATGTTATCAACAAAGATCCCAAAAGAATTATATTGGATTTGATTCCAAATAAATCAGTTGATGAAGTTGATGCTCTTTTGCTAGAGAGAATGAGCAGTCTTTCAAATAAACAATTAAAACATATATTAGAAATGATGATTCCAAAGCGATTGGTTCAATATATTATGAATCAATTAAATATTGATGTTAATTTAAAAGCCAATGAAACAACAAAAGCACAAAGGAGAAGTATTAGTGAATTGTTGAAGTGTTTAAGCTTTGAAATTGTAAATTTTGCCGGCTTTGAACAAGCCATGGTTACTGTTGGCGGAATCAAGACAAATCAAATTCAGCCTCAGACAATGGAGACTAAGAAAATTAAAGGTTTAAAATTTGCGGGAGAAGTTTTAGATTTGGATGCACAAACAGGTGGATACAATCTGCAAATCGCATGGACAACTGGATATGTTGCAGGAAGTACATTAAAAGAAGGGGCTAATTAAAGTCCCTTCTTAAATTTTGATGCAGGAATATGACAATAAGCACCTGGATTTTTGTCTAGATATTTTTGATGATATTCTTCGGCATTAAAAAAGTTTTTTAGCGGTTCAAGTTCAACAGCTAATTTTGAATCATATTTCTTTTGGATTTCGTTGTATTTAGTTTGAATGATATCTAAATCCGTTTTTTCCACATAATAAATACCTGTACGATAGGAAATACCAATATCTTCACCTTGCTGATTGATAGATACTGGATCAATAATATCAAAGTATAAATCTAGTATTTTAGAAAGTGAGATAAGTGTGCTATCGTATTGTATTTTTAAAGTCTCTGCATGACCTGTAAGTCCTACCTTAACATCTTTATATTCTGGATTCTCTGTATTACCATTTGCGTATCCAACTGTTGTCTTTAAGATTCCGTCAAATTGATCAAAGTAATGTTGTACACCCCAGAAGCATCCACCAGCTAAATATATTGTTTTTATCATTTTAGTTTATAATATTTTCCTTTCGAATCTTTTTTATATCTACCCACTTTTTTTGCATAATCACTCTCAATCCATTTTGAAAGTTTGCATTTCTTTTGTTTGTTGGCTAAGATAGGCATTAAATACTTGCTTAAATCATCAATCGATGCATAGCGTGTATTGATTTTAGGATATTTTTTTAAGGCTTCTAAAACTTCTTCATCACTAGCCTCATCTGGTTTTTGGTTGGATTGTTGCTTCTTTACTTTTTGAACTGTTTTTGGCTGATCTTCTTTTAACGGTAATAAGAATGGATCTCTTGTTTGTAAGATTTCAATATCGATGTCTTTGCCTTGAAACATTAAAGCTTGTTTAATACCATGAAACCCTTGGTCATTTGTGACAAGAAGAATTTTTTTAGGTACGACATTGGCAACAACTTGACCGAGTAGTGTCGCACAATAGATGTCCGCAAAATTCTTTTGACTTTGATGAGTGTTAAAACAATAGGAATTGGGAAAATCCTTGGCAATCGTAAAGATTTGTTGCCATGCTTTTTGTCCTATTTTTTCAAAATTTCCAAAGAAAAAGAAAACGCTAGGACTTGTTGCGTTAAGTGTTTTAATATCAAATTGCTGAACATTTTCGCAGTCAATACAATAGAGTGTATAGTCTTCAAAATTATCGATTTTGATATTTTGAGGAGAAAAACTCATGCATTGTGAAAAAGTTCCAATTGAAAAATTAAGTTGTGACATTTTATTCATCCTTTCGTAAATAATTATACCACATCGTGGTATTCTTTCCGTTTATTTGTTATAATAAGCTTCAAAGGGGGAGTTTTAGTGGCATATTATCACATCTTAAAAGAACGTCGTACAAACCTAAAACTTTCCATTCAGGATGTTTCAAATCAGACGCGTTTAGCGCCTCAATATATACAAGCAATCGAAGAACATAACTTAGATGTATTCTCCGATGACTTTTCTTTTGTTCGTTATTTTGTACATGCATATTCAGATGCGATTGGTGTTAATTGGCAGGCAATTGCAGATGAAGTGGATATGGATATTAATGAAGTTGCTCATCAAAGAGATATGGCTTTGACCATGGCACAAAGACGTATGGTGCAGCAAATGCCTAGTGTTCAAAAAACCAAAAAGTCAACAAAGAAAAAGAAAAAATCGTGGTTTCAAAAACATGTGAGCCGTACAAGTTCTTCATTAAGTACAAATCAATCGCAATTGATCAAAGTGCTTGTCCTGATTGGAATCGTGTGTTTATGCGTTTTATCTGTTATTAATTTTGGGCTTCGTGCAATTTCTAATCAAAAATTAGCAACGCAAGAAGCTTTACGTCAAGAACAGCTTTCAAAGAAAGAGGAAGAAACTAACAAATTGGCAAGTCAGCGTAAAAAGGCAAAGGAAGCTGAGGCTTTGGTTGTTGAAAAAATGAGCGATGAGACCAATGCATATCAAATTTCAAATATTCAATCGGATGTAAAAACATTAGATTTGAGTATAACACTTCCAACAAAATCTAAAATCACTGTGACTAAAGATGACACAGTAATCAATGATAGTTCAAAAGTATATACGGGTACATTTACGAAAAGTTTAGAGCTATCTGAGAATTGTACTTTTGAAATCAGCATAGAAACATATTCAGACAACTCAATTACAGTTGGAGGAAAAGAGATTTCTTTTGATAAAACAGGATGGCAAGAAGGAGAACCTGCTGTAATTACTTTACAAATTGGAGAAGGAAATCCAAATGCGAAAAAAGAAGAGTATTCACAATATGATGACAACTATTATGATTACTCTAATGAATATTATGCACAAGGGGAGGATTATAACTATGGCCAAGATGAATATACCGAACAGACTAACGATTATTAGAATTTTATTAGTTCCTGTAGTTGTAGCTGTATATCTTTGCATGGATCCAACTGTATGTGTGATTGACAAAACAAGTGGTCTAGCCCTTCGAGATGTGATTGCGTTTGTGATTTTTGCGGTTGCGAGCATTACTGATTTTTTTGATGGAATGTTGGCAAGAAAGAATAATTGGATTACTTCTTTTGGCAAATTTGCTGATCCTATCGCAGATAAGATGTTAGTGAATACTGTATTGATTTTGATGGTTTACTTTCATCAGGCAAACGTTATTGCCGTATTATTAATGATCGCGCGAGATTTAATTGTTGATGGTTTAAGAATGAGTGCTGCAAATTCAGGCGAAGTTGTCAGCGCAGGGATTTTTGGAAAGTTAAAAACTGTACTACAAATGTTTGCACTTGTATTCTTATTGTTGAAAGATTGGCCATTTATCTATATGGGTATTTGTATGGATCAAATATTGTTGTGGGCAGCAACAGCGGCTTCTTTATATAGTGGACTCATTTATTTCAATCAATTAAAAAAATACGTTTTGGAGACGATGTAATGAATGACGCAAAACAACTTGTATCTTTATGTACAAAAAATCATTTAACAATTTCTAGCTGTGAAAGCTTAACAGCTGGTTTATTTACGAGTACGATTGCTTCAATACCTGGGGCAAGCGCCATGTTAAAAGGTGGCTTAGTGACTTATTTTACACCAATGAAAAGTGTATTAGCTCATGTGGATGTGAACTTAATTCAAAGACATGGTGTAATCAGTGAAGAGTGTGCCTATGCTATGGCCAAAAATACAAGAGAAATTATGGATGTGGATTATTGTATTTCTTTTACCGGGAATGCTGGACCGGATACTTGGGAAGAAAAACCAGCAGGAAGAGTATATTGTGCAATCGCCTCTAAAAAATCAGTTCATGTATATGGCTTTCAATGTACAGGCTTATCTAGAAATGAAGTTAGAGAACATGTTGTTATGCAAATGATAGATATATTGATACAAATAATTCAAAAGGAGAATTTATGCCAAAAGAAAAAGTAGAAACAAATAAAGATAAACTTTTAAGTGATGTTTTAAATGAAATCGAAAGGGAATATGGTAAAGGTTCTGTCATGAAATTAGGCGATAGAGCGGCTGTTGACATTGAACCTATTCCTTCAGGAAGTTTACTTTTAGATGATGCCTTGGGTATTGGCGGATACCCAAAAGGAAGAATTATTGAAATCTTCGGTCCGGAATCCAGTGGTAAAACAACACTTGCGTTACATGCCGTTGCAGAAGTTCAAAAAAAGGGTGGGCGTGCCGCATTTATTGATGCAGAAAACGCAATTGATCCTGTATACGCAAAAAATTTAGGTGTTAACATTGATGAGTTGATCTTGTCTCAACCAGATTCAGGTGAACAAGGATTAGACATTATGTTGATGCTTGTAGAGAGTGGAGCTGTAGATTTGGTTGTTGTAGATAGTGTAGCTGCATTAGTTCCACAAGCTGAATTAGATGGTGAAATGGGAGATAATCAAGTTGGATTACAGGCTCGTATGATGTCAAAGGCAATGCGTAAACTTGCTGGTGCTATGAATCAAAATGATTGTACAGCTATCTTTATTAACCAACTTCGTGAAAAAGTAGGTGTTATCTATGGAAATCCAGAAACAACGCCTGGAGGTCGTGCTTTAAAATTCTACTCATCTGTACGTGTTGATATTCGTAAAGCAGATGCCATTAAAAATGGTACGGATATTGTAGGAAATAAAGTAAAAGTTAAAATTGTTAAGAATAAGGTAGCTCCTCCATTTAAATCCGCTGTATTAGAAATTATGTATGGTGAAGGAATCTCTTATATTAGTGAACTATTAGATTTATGTGTCGATGCTAATATTGTAAAAAAAGCAGGGGCATGGTTCAGTTATGAGGGAGAAAAAATTGGACAGGGGAAAGAGGCTGCCAAAGCTTATATCAAGGCAAATCCAGAATTCAAATCAATGCTTGAAGAGAAATTAAAGGAGTTTAGAACAAACAAAGATGTTGAAGAATAAGAGTTCTGTGTAGAACTCTTATTTTCGTTTAGAGGTATATATGGCACGTTTAGAAAATAAGAATTATAAACCCATTCAAAAAAATGAATTAAATGACCCTGTAGTATTTGTAGTAGATATGATAAAAGGATTTGTGAATATAGGTCCACTTCATGATGAAGCTATTGGCGACATAGAAAAGAATATTGAAAATCTTTTAACTCTTTTAGAGTGCAACAATGTTTTTGTGTGTGATTCACATCCACCAAAGACGCGTGAATTCAATTCGTTTCCAGCACATTGTGTAATTGGAAGTGAAGAATCTGAAGTAGTTGATTCTTTAAAGCCGTTTGTGAAACATGTCATCAAGAAGAACAGTACGAATACGTTTATGGCACCTGAATTTGAAGAGTTTTTAAATTCAGATTTGAAATATTATCGTGATATAATTGTGACAGGTTGTTGTACAGATCTTTGTGTGCTTCATTTTGTATTAAGTTTAAATACTTGGTTCAATGAACACAATATGAATGAATATCGTATTATCGTAGTTGAAAACTGTACAGAAACCTATCATATACCAGAGATACATGAAGCTACATTCTTTAATGATGTCGCATTTAGAATGATGGAAATGAATGGTATTCAAGTTGTTTCTGAAGTAAGGGAGTAAAGATTATAAAATGAAAGATAAGAGAAATTTAAGTTTAGTCATGGACTTTTATGAACTAACAATGAGTCAATGTTATTTTAATGATAATAAAGACAAAGAAGTCGTATTTGACTTATTCTATCGTAAAAATCCGGATGATGGGGGATATTGTGTATTTGCAGGTTTAGAACAGGTTGTGGACTATGTTTCGAATTTGCGTTTTGAAAAAGAAGATATTGATTATTTACGCTCATTAAATCAATTTAGTGAAGAATTTTTAGAATATTTATCGACTGTACGTTTTACAGGAGATATCTATGCGATTCCTGAAGGAACACCAGTATTTCCTCATGAACCATTGGTTCGTGTCAAAGCACCAATTATTGAAGCACAACTTGTAGAAACGGCATTACTTTTGGCTATCAATCACCAAACTTTGATTGCGACAAAATCACGTCGTATTGTACAAGCCAGTGAAGGTAGAGCCGTAATGGAATTTGGTGCACGTCGAGCACATAACTTTGATGCAGCTATTCTAGGAGCTAGAGCAGCTTATATTGCAGGCTGTGCAGGAAGTGCTACTACATATTCAGGTAAAGAATTTGGTGTACCAGTACTAGGAACAATGGCGCACTCATTTATTCAAAGTTTTGATACAGAATATGATGCGTTTATGTATTATGCCAAAACATATCCAAACGCATGTACTTTATTGATTGATACATATTCTACTTTAAAATCAGGTATTGTGAATGCCATTAAAGTAGCCAAGGATTATCTAGAACCCAATGGATACCGTTTAAAAGGTGTTCGTATTGATAGTGGAGATATGGCATATCTTTCTAAAAAAGTTCGTAAGATGTTAGATGAAGCGGGTATGGAAGATTGTAAGATCGTTGTATCCAATTCCTTAGATGAATATGTCATTGAATCTTTGATTCATCAACAAGGTGCTAAAATTGATTCGTTTGGGGTTGGTGAAAACTTGATTTGTTCAAAGAATTCACCTGTCTTTGGTGGTGTTTATAAAATGGTGGCGATTGAAAAAGATGGTCAATTCATTCCTAAAATCAAAATCAGTGATAATGTTGAAAAAGTGACAAATCCAGGTATGAAGAATTTAAATCGTATTATGGATAAAGAAACAGGTATGGCCATTGCCGATTTATTGACATTAGAAGATGAAGTGATTGATACAACGCAAGATCTAACCATCTATCATCCAATGTCACGTTGGAAATACAAAGTGATTCCAGCCAACACATATACAGTACGTGATATGTTAGTGCCAATCTTTAAAGATGGTAAGCTTGTTTATGATCTTCCAACTCTAGAAGAAATTCGTGCATACAGCGAAAAGGAACTTGCTACAATTTGGGATGAAATCAAACGTTTTGTATATCCACAAGAATATTATGTAGACTTAAGTGAAAAGTTATTGAATCTTAAGCTAGAAATGTTGAAGAAGTATAAATAAAAAAAGGAAACTGTGGTTTCCTTTTTAAATACAACTTTCAAAGAATTCACGCATATCCTTGGCTAATAGATCAAAGCTTTCTTTACCAAGATACGCCATATGACCACTTGGATATTCACCAATGGTTACTCGATTTGGATCTAAATTAGAGTGTGTAGCTAAATATCTGGCATTTCCAGCGGTTGTACAAAGATCATATAGACCAGAGGCAAAGAAGACTTTCATCTGTTTGTTTCTTCGCATACATCCAGCTAAGGATTGGGCAGGACTTGTTTTGAATTCACGATTCCATGTCATATTTACATCAAAGACTAGGCCTTTTGAGATACGATTACTTGTGATATTTAATTCCTGGCGCATCAATCCATAGGCAGTCTGGAAAGCAGGTGTATATTGTCCCATGGCTGGGTCATCCGCAATGACATTGGCTTCCATGATTTCTGGATCATCATTCCATGTATAACGACCGTCATAGAATCCTAAAGCTAAACCCTTATCTTCTAATAGTTTATGCGCAAAACCTTTCTGCATATCCATATGTAAATGGTGTCTTAACCAATAGGTTTGATCAATACCCGAATAATAGGCTAATTTATCTGCGATTTCTTCTTTGTTCGGGCAGGCATCTCCTAAAAATAAGGCTGTAACATATTCAGTAGATGCGAATGTAAAGGCTTCATCAATAAAGTCTTTTTGTGAAATGTTTTCCTTTGGGTTATGGAAATAATTTGTGGCAGCCATTGTGATTAAGTCGGTAGCACTTGCTTCAACTGGAAGCTTTTCAATAAAGTAACTTCCAAGTAAGAAGATACCACTGACACTGATTCCCATCGTATCGGCTTTTTCAGGACCTGCACCCATAAGTTCTCCTGCAAGTAAGGCACTTCTTGCGGTACCATAGCTTTCACCAGCTAGTAATACAGGTGAATTTCTACGATTATAGCGTGCTAAGAATTGTTCAATGAATTTAGAAACACTTCGGACATCGCCATGCGTTTCATAAAATTCTTTTCTTGCCTTTTCTTGAATTAAACGACCTAGTCCAGTTCCAACGGGATCGATAAAGACTAAATCACATAAGTCTAATAAACAATGTGGATTGTCTTCTAATTCAAAAGGTGGAACTGTAGGAAGGTTTAGTTCATCATCTAATTTTACAATTCTAGGACCAAACAATCCCATATGAAGCCAAAGACTAGCACATCCTGGACCGCCATTATAAACAAATAAGATTGGACGTTTTGAATTGTCTTGAATATCACTTCTAAAATAGGCATAACTAAATATGGATGCGACTGGATTGTTTTCTTCATCCACGAAGAAATTGTCTTCACAAATTGTATGATAAGGAATGGTTGTTCCTTGAATTTGTAGGCTTCCATCTGCCTCATATTTTGATTTTTCTAAGTTTTCTTGAATACGCATTACTTTACCTCACACTTTTTAATAAAGGCATTGAAGATATTTTGCATCTCACCATATTTATGGGACATGGCTTCGGGATGAAACTGTACGGCATAAATGGAAAGAGACTCATGTTCAATGGCTTCAATAATTCCATCACTCGATTTAGCTACTACTTTAAAGTGTGGTGCTAAATCCTTGATGGCTTGATGATGAAAACTATTCACATAAGCTTCATCACCTAAGCTAGAATATAAAAAACTATCCTTTTCAATATGGATCTTATGACTTGGATTTTCTCTTTTTTCTTGTTGCGCATGTTTGATCACGCTTCTTTTACAATAAGATAGGTCTTGATATAGAGATCCTTTAAAATAGACATTCAACATCTGTATGCCACGACAGATTCCAAAAATAGGAATCTGTTTTTTGTTGGCGTATTTTAATACTCGCATTTCATAATAATCACGATCTAAACTTGAATTACTTTGTAAAGGTTCTGGATTTTCATTATAAATCATAGGATTTACATCAATTCCACCTGTCACAATCAATCCATCTAATACATTGACTTGAGCTTCAATTGTATCATAGTCATTTGTGATGGGAAGAATGACTGGACAACCACCACCACGAATAACACTGTTGATATAGGCTTCATTGATAAACTGTTTAGGAAGATTTTCTTTATCCAATTCATTACAAGTTAGACCAATAATAGGCCTATGCATTTTTACCCTCTAAAAGAGAGATTTCAATTTTTTCTGTCTCTTTCATAATATATTTTGCCGGAATCGCTTCATCTACATATTCCATTTCACCATTTTGATTATCAAATGGATCATTTGGCAAGAAGTTTTTAGCTGGTACAAAAGCACCTTGGAATTTTGATGAGCATGGTGTTCTAAATGGATCTAAATGTCCAAAATAGAAATCTTGTCTTTCCAAGTTTTTAGCACGATAGGATCCACCACCAAATGAACAATCCGCATATAACCATCCATATGGAGCTACATAGAATCGTGCCCAGTCATGATTACCAATGGTTTCAGGCGTTGTATAAAGTCCAGCTTGCCAAGTGGCAGGAATGTCCGCAATACGACATAGAGTAATAAATGTCAATGCTTGTAAACCACAATCTCCTTTTAATCCTGTTGTGACATATTCTGGAATACATGGTAAAGTCGCATAAGCACGTACATAAGAATATGTGACATGGGTTGTGATATAGTTATAGATCAATTTTGCCTTTAATAATGGATTTGTTTCTTCACCAATGATTTCTTTAACTAGATCCTTTAAGTAATCTGTAAATACAACATGTGGCGCATATTCTTCAAGACAAGTATCTGGATGTTCATCTGTTACGATACTTGGGTCTAATTCTTCATAGTGCATGTGATTGATGAATTCATATTCTACACTGAATTCTTCACCTTTTTCATATGGCTTTTCAATATATACACATCTTTGATCTACACTGTTATCGTTGACTAGACCTTCATGAGATGTATTTAATAATTTAAAATCTTCAACCTGCGCATATTCTTTCGGAATAGGAAGCCATACACGAATTGTTTTTCCTGGCTTTTCAAATGTAGGATCTACCTTCAAGCTTGTCTTGACATGAATCTTGCAGTAAACATCCTTTTCTTCCTTCATCTTATGCATTACGTCGTCTAATAAAGTACTTGCAGCACCATCTTTTTCAATTAAACGATCTTTATAAGCATTACGCACTTTAATTAGGTTTTCAAAGAAATTGTCTTTTAAATACATTTTTCCTTCAATGAAGATCCATTCAAACGCATTGTCTTTAAATAATTCATCAAATTCTTCATCTTTAAAATCGGAAATTTTAGACTTTAATAATTCGATAGCGTCTTCTTTTGAATACGTAAAATCTTCAGGAAGACGAGAAATCAATTCTTTTTCTAATTCTAAACGCTCCTTTAGTTTGGCAGGAATATCTTTTTGAAGACGTAAATCAATCATTTCCTGCATCAGTTTAAATTGCCCATTCCATTTTAATTTCATTAAATCTTCTGGAAGCGGCGTGTTCAATGTTGTCATATTCATAATAGTTCACCTCATTTTGATTATACGCTATTATGAAAATTATTACATAAAAAAATGAAACTTATTGAAATAAGTTTCGAATTAATTCTTCCTGAGAGTATTTTTCCTGTGTTTCCTTATCTACACTCATTAAAATGGGAGGTAGATTTCTAAATGATTTGTAGTACTGCAAAATTAAAGATAATGCGAAAAAAGGTGCCCATTCAGTAAGTGTCATATTTTCTTTTGGTTCTAATAAAAATCCATCTTTTAAGACTTTACAATTTAGGGCATATTCCAATTCATTACCGAAATTCACTTTTATTATTTCTTCATCAAAAGATAGAATAGAACTCAAGTTATCTAAAGGCGCATTCATACTATATTGATATGTATGTTGATCGATCTGTTTCATCACTAATGTTTTATATTTCATGCTCTTATTGTAGCGCATAATAGTTTTTGTTTCTGTTAAATAATATTAACATGGTATAATTCTATAGGTGATAAAAATATGACATTTGAACAAATGAATTTAGATAAAAATATTATACAAGCCTTACATACATTAGGCTATGAAAAACCATTGCCCGTACAAGAACAAGTCATTCCCAATATTCTTTCGGGAAAAGATTGTATTGTTAAGTCAAGAACGGGAAGTGGTAAAACGGCATCTTTTGCGATTCCTATCATTCAAAATCTAGAAATTGATGAAAGAAGCCCACAAGCGTTGGTACTTACTCCAACTCGAGAACTAGCTTTACAGATTCAACAAGATTTTGATCGTATTGGAACTTTCAAAAAAATTAAGACACTACCTATTTTTGGTAAGCAGCCATTTAAGTTTCAAAAGGAAGATTTGAAACAAAGATGCCACGTTGTGATTGGTACGCCAGGAAGAGTTTTAGATCATCTTCAACAACAAACACTGGATCCTTCAAAAATTAAATATGTAGTCTTGGATGAAGCGGATGAAATGTTGAATATGAACTTCTTAGATGAGGTGCAGGCTATTTTAAAGTACATGCCTAAAAAACATGTAACTTGTTTATTTAGTGCAACCTATCCTGAAGTGATTCAAAGAATGAGTAAGAAATATTTGTATAAACCATCTAAAATTGATCTAACGAGTACAAATAAGCCAAATATTCTAGAAGAGGCGTATCACGTTAATGAAGAACATAAAGAATTATTCCTTCTTCATTTATTGGCATTAAAGAAACCAGAATCTTGTATGATCTTTTGTAAGACGCAGGCAAGAGTGGATGAAGTCTATGAATGTTTAGAAAAGAATCAAGTCAGTGTAGATAAAATTCATGGCGGTATGATGCAAGAAGAAAGATTATCGCATATGCGACGCTTTAAAAAAGGCAAAGTGCGTATTTTAGTATGTACCGATGTCGCAAGTCGTGGTATTGATGTTTTTAAAGTAGAGATGATTATTAACTACGATATGCCTAGTCCTGTCGAAACATATACACATCGTATTGGTCGAAGTGGAAGAGTCGATGAACAAGGCTTAGCTATAAGTTTAGTGAATGAATATGATGGAGTTCGAAAAGAAAAACTAGAAGAATATCTAGGTTATAACTTGCCATTTAAAGAAGAGGGTGAAGTCTATTTAAGTGATTTAGATGTTTTAGATTCACTAAAAGAATCCAATCGTGTGGTAGTGGATAAATCAAAAGATTTAAGAAAAGGCATTACTAAAATTTATTTAAATGGAGGAAAAAACAAGAAGATTCGTCCAGGCGATATTGTAGGGGCTATCTGCGAAATTGATGGTGTAACTGTTGATGATATTGGTGTGATTCAAGTACAAGATCATCAATCTTATGTAGATATCTTGAATGATAAGGGAAAACTTGTATTAAAGAATTTAAAGACAATTAAAGGAAAAACATTGCGTATTCAGAAGGCAAAAAATGGATTTGGTCATTAGATCAGATCCATTTTATTGTACATTACTAAAATACGTGATTTGCACGTAAATGGGGAGTGAACTTTAATAGAAGTAAATAATAAAGGTGATTGTAAGTATTCGTATATGTAATGAATCTTTTTCATGATTTATATATAGCTACAATTTTGAATGATTAAAATGAGTTCAAATAGTTTTAAATAGAGCTATTTTGGACTTTTTCTATGGTTTATAAATATTGTTGTTGTCTTAATATTGAGATGTTATAACAATTGATTTATAATAGAATTGAATGTTATAACAATTGAACAGGAGGCAATTATGGAAATTAAAGACGCAAAAGTATTTCATGATTATTTAAATGGTGTAATTGAAGGGGAGGATGTTAAGAAGAGTACAAAATTGTATTCGGATGCTAAAACATTCTATTCAAGTGTGGATCCAAGTGTTTCAGATGATCAAATTATGTATGAAGTATACTCCTATGAACATGATGGATTGTGTTATGGACTGACTGTGATGCAGCCAGTATGCGTGAATGGGGAATGTAATGTAACGCGTGGACATTTCCATGAAAATTTAGATTGTGATGAAATCTATTGTGGCATGGGTGGTGAAGGTCTTCTTTTGTTGATGGATGAAGATTATCATTGTCATGCAGAAAAAGTAAAATGTGGAAGTGTACACTATATTGACGGGCATTTGGCACATCGCCTTGTGAATACAGGTAATACGGAATTAAAAGTGCAATGTATGTGGCCAAGTCATGCGGGTCATGATTATAAGCGTGTAGAGGATCATCCTTTTGCAGTAAGAGTGTTTAAGAAAAATGGTGAATTGAAGGTGGAGGAAGAATGAGTTATCTAAATTTTAAATCGGAATATGATTGTTTTCCTAAAACGACAATAAAGAATCATAAAGCGTTTTGTGGGTATGATGAAATCTATCATGAATTAAAGAGCAAAATGAATAATAACAGTGTTGTTGTCTTTGATTATTATCCGGGTGTAGATGAAAAGGAAGTCTATGAATTAATTAAACGATTCAATTTTTCTTTAGAAATCAATATGCATGATATCTTTAAAGATGGCAAAACCATGACTGAACAAATGAAATATAATCTTACGGATGATCGTGTGTTTGGCAAGATGTATTATGGTAATCTTGTGGATTTTATAGATGAAGAAAAGCTAGAAGAAGCTCAAAACAAAATTAAAGAACAGAAAGAATCGGTCATTGTATATGGAGTGGGTGCTGGTTTAGTAAGTCATGGCGATGTGTATGTCTACTTTGATATGGCTAGATGGCAAATTCAATTGCGTTATCGTAAAGGGATGGCAAATTATAATGTAGATAATTATGATGAAGATATCTTAAAGAAATATAAGCGTGGCTATTTTATTGAATGGCGTATAGCGGATAAGCACAAAGAAAAATACTTTGAGTGCTTTGATTATGTGGTGGATACAAATGCTGCTAAAGATCCAAAAATGATTTCAAGTGATACATTTAAGATAAGTTTGCATCAATTATCAAAACAACCATTTCGTACAGTACCATACTTTGATCCAGGCGTATGGGGTGGTCAATGGATGAAGGAAGTTTGTAACTTAGATGTGAATCAGCCAAATTATGCATGGAGTTTTGATGGAGTTCCTGAAGAGAACAGTATTTTATTTGATTATGATGGAGTTATTGTAGAACTTCCAGCTATGGATCTAGTGTTGTACCAACCAAAAGAATTATTGGGAGAACAAGTCTATTCTCGTTTTGGGGCAGAATTTCCGATTCGCTTTGACTTTCTAGATACGATGGAAGGACAAAACTTATCTTTGCAGGTACATCCATTAACGGAATATATTAAAAAGAATTTTGGGATGAGTTATACACAAGATGAAAGTTACTATATTTTGGATGCCAAAGAAGATGCCGTTGTTTATTTAGGCCTAAAAGAGGGAATTCAACCAACTGAAATGATTTCGGATTTAGAGTCAGCACAAAGAGGAGAAATTGTTTTTGATGCCGATAAGTATATCAATAAGTTTCCGGCAAAGAAACATGATCATTTCTTGATTCCTGCAGGAACTTGTCATTGTTCAGGAAAGAATGCGATGGTGCTTGAAATTAGTGCAACACCTTATATCTTTACATTTAAATTGTGGGACTGGCAAAGACTGGGCTTAGATGGACTTCCTCGACCTATTCATATTGAACATGGAAAACAAGTCATTCAATGGGATCGTACTACAGATTGGGTTAAAGAAAATTTGGTCAATGCGACGTATGAAGTAAAAGAAGAAGGAAATGATTGTAAGATCGAACATACGGGTTTACATGAACTAGAATTTATTGAAACTAGAAGATATACAATAAAAAACAGTTCATATCATCAAACACATAGAACAGTCAATATGTTGAATTTAGTGGATGGAAAGAGTGCATTAATTGAAGGGGATTTTGAACCTTTCATTGTGCATTATGCAGAAACCTTTATTATTCCTGCAAGTATAAAAGAATATACAATCAAGCCTTATGGTTGTGATGAAGTGAAAGTATTAAAGGCTTATGTGAGATTTTAAAGTAAAAGACGGTTTTGTGCCTAAAGAAAAAACCTGAGAGTGTATGATCTCTCAGGTTTTCTTAGCCTTTTAAGGCATCTAATTCTTCTTGGGTTAATGCTCTAAATTCACCTAATGGTAAATCATTGAGTTTTAAAGGACCAAACTCAATACGTTGAAGATAGGTAACAGTGCAGGTTGCCTTTTCAAACATTCTTTTGACTTGGTGGAATTTTCCTTCATGAATCGTTAGATACGCTTTGTTTGTATCTAAGATTTCTAGTTTTGAAGGGGCTGAAGTAAATTCTTCAAATTCCATAGGTTGATTAAAGAAGTCTACGGCATTTTCTGGTAGCGTCCCATCAAATTCAACATAGTATTTTTTATCTACATGTTTTTTAGGAGATAATACTTCATGGGTTAACTTTCCATCATTGCTGATGAGTAACAAGCCTTCTGTATCTACGTCAAGTCTTCCCACAGGATATAGATCGTGTCTTTGACTTTGAATAAGTTCCATGACAGTCGGATAGAGCATATCTTCTGTGGCGCTCACATAGCCTTGTGGTTTATTCAAAATGTAATATTCAAATTCTACATAGTTTACGGGCTCATCATCCACAAAAACTTTATCATCTTCTTTTACGTTATAGTCTGCCTTTTTTATCGTTTCATCATTAATAGTAACCCAGCCGTTTTTAATTAATTTTTTAACGTCATTTCTTGTGCCAAATCCCATATGAGATAAATATTTGTCAAGTCTCATTGATAACGCCATCCTTTCGCATATTTATTTTTTAATGAGCCTTTAGAAAGTTTCGCAAAACCTAAAGGGAAGTTATTTACACAAACAAGTGTCCATCCAGATGTTTTTGAATCCAAATCCTTCACATCGAGAGTTTCACCTTTTAAGTATTTAATAACACGCTCATCTTCAATGGAAAAGTTTAATATATTTTTAAATTGTTCAGGACAAAGGGCAAGGGCAAGACTTTGGCTAGGTTCAAAATGTTTTCCTTTTAATTGACCTAATAATAAGCCAGATCTTAAGACGCGATAGCCTTTATAAGCTTGAAAATCTGTATTAAGCCAAATAACTTTGTCTTTTTTTACTTTAATGGTTCCTTTATTTAAATGAATGAGTTTTAAAAACTCAGTAACACAATCATCCAATTTGTCGTTTGATTCAAGCCTTGTTTTTTTGTGTTTTGTTTCTCCATCTTTGACAAGTAAAGCTACAAAATGACCTTCTCCTTTGATTTTATGTGGATACAAACGAACACACTCATTCATATTGATGCCTGGCATCATGCCATCTATTTTTTCAATAGGAACAAGATGCAAGTCTGGATGTTTGTCTAATACATCTTGAATGACTTCTTCATTTTCATGAATAGAAAAAGTACAAGTGGAATAGACAATGGATCCACCAGGCTTTAACATGGATACAGCAGCATTTAAAATGTTTTTTTGAATAGGTGGATAGAATGTATCATCCTTTTCAATCCAGCTTTTAATTAAGTCTGGTTCTTTACGAAACATTCCCTCACCACTACATGGGGCATCCACTAAAATCTTATCGAATATTTCTGGGTAGTGTTCTTCCATGTTTGTCAAATCTTCACTGGTTACCCAGGCATTGTCACATCCGAATAATTCAATGTTTTTTAAGAGTCCTTGACATCTTGAAGAACTGATATCATTTGAAATTAAAAGTCCAGTATGATTGAGTTTTGTGGCAAGCTTTGTGCTTTTTCCACCAGGAGCTGCACACGTATCTAATACAATATCATTTTCGTCTACAGGAAGAACTTGTGCTGGTAACATAGCACTTGGTTCTTGAAGATAGTAAAGGCCTGCATAATAGTAGGGGTGTTTACTTGGTTTATCTTCACTTGAATAATAGAAGCCATCATTTGTCCATGGTATGGGTTGTAGTTTAAATGGAGAAATCTTTAAGAATTCTTCAACAGAAATCTTAAGTGTATTGACCCTTAATCCATAATATCTTTCATGGTCAAAACTTTGTAGATAGTCTTCATATTCATCTTGAAGAAGTTCTTTCATTTGTTCCTTAAATTTAACTGGAAGTTCCATTATAGATCAAAGGCCTTTCCTAAAGCTTGAACCGCTTTAACTTTGTCTTTCTTTTCAATAGTTAGTGAAATGGAAATTTCACTTGATGTGATCATATAATATTTAATATTGTTTTCACTTAAGATGTTTAATACTTTACTCGCAATACCTGAATGCGTAGAAATTCCTAGACCAACTAATGATAGCTTGATATATCCAAGCATTTGATGTACAGGATATTCTTTTGAAGCATTTTCCATAATTTGATTACTTTGTTCTTCGGAACAATATAAAGTAAAGTTGGCTAGGCCTTCATCATCTAATTGTTGTGAAATTGTATCAAGGTTGATATTTAAATCGGAAATCATCTTAAATAGTTTTCCTAAATAAACACCATCGTTAGGTAAGTGCATAAAGCGCATGATCGCATAGTCGTCTTTTACACTTAAACCTGTAATTGGCATATCTTCTAATTCTTTATGCATAATCCAAGTTCCTTTCTCTAAATCTGTTTCCAATGCTTTTCCTAAGAAAAGGGGAACATTATATTTACTAGCAAGTTCAACACTTCGCGTTTCAAGTACACCAGCACCTAAACATGCCATCTGCATCATTTCTTCATAAGAAATCGATTTTAGTTTTTTAGCACGCGTATATAATCGTGGATCAATTGTATAGACACCATCTACATCAGTAAAGATATGGCATTGATAGCCAAGTTTTGCGGCAATCGCAACGGCTGTTGTATCACTTCCACCACGACCTAAAGTAGTGATATCTCCATATTCAGTAGCGCCTTGAAAGCCGGCTACGACAACAACTTTTCCTTGGTCTAAATGAGATTGAATTGTGGTTGTATCAATATCTTTGATCAAAGCACGAGAATGGTGCTTGCTAGTAAGAAAACCTGCTTGATAGCCAGTTAAACTGATCGCATCCACACCGAGTGCATTCATCGCAATCGCAAGAAGTGTAATTGTTTGTTGTTCACCCGTAGATAATAAACTATCCAATTCTCTTTTATTTGGATTGTTTGTGACACTATGAGCTAATTCTATTAATTTATTTGTGGTTTTTCCCATGGCGCTGGCAACAATGACTAGATTGTGACCTTGTTCTTTCATGTGTTTGGCATGAAGCGCAATGGCCTGAATCTGTTCAATGGTTCCAACGCTGGTTCCACCATATTTTTCAACTATATTCATAATCTATTTTCTCCAACTACACTATTCTAACATATAAAAAGCTGTCTTAGACAGCTTTTATTCCATTAATATATACATTTTTAATTGTATTATTCAAATCAATCAAACTTTTAGTACAAATAATAAAGTCAGCATCTTTACCAGCTTTAATAGAACCTAATCGATTCTCTAAGTGTAAGATCTTAGCTGGATTGATCGTGATAGCTTTGATTGCTTCATTTTCAGGTAGTCCTGCTTTATGGGCTAGGGCTGCGTTAATTGGAAGATATTGTTGGGGATTGAATGGGGAATCGGTTGTGATTGCAAACAAGATGCCTTTTTCATACATTTTATTTGGTGTTTCAAATGAATCGTTGGCACATTCAAATTTATCTTTGTGACAAAGACTTGGTCCACAAATACATGGAAAACCACTTTCTTTGATTTGGTCTAGAATCACTCTTGAATCGGTCGCATGATCTAAAGTAATTTCAATATCATATTCTTTTGCGATACGAATGGCGGTCAACATATCATCGGCTCTATGAGCATGACACTTTAATGGGATTTCTTTTTTGATGACTGGAATCATGGCTTCAAGCTTTTGATCATAGTCTACATCTTTACCTGATTCTTTTTTCATCATGTATTCTTTTGTCTTAGCTAGAGTTTCTCTAAGTAACGCGCTAATCTGCATGCGTGTATCAATATTTTTTCCTTTGTAACAATTCTTTGGGTTTTCACCAAAGGCTGCCTTCATCGCAATTGGATTTTGAATGGTCATTTCATCAATACAATTTCCTTTTGTCTTATACGCAAAGAAAGTTCCACCAATCACATTAGCACTTCCAGGTCCTGCAGCTACTGTTGTGATACCGGCTTCTAATGCAGTTTGTACAGTTTCATCCATTGGATTGCATCCATCAATACCACGCATGTTGGGTGTAATTGGATTTGTGATTTCATTTAAATCATTGCCTTCAAAGCCGATAGCCGTTTCTTCCATACCCAAATGACAATGGGCTTCAACCATGCCTGGATATACATTGAATCCTGTAAGATCTTGTGTATCTTCATTGTTTTTAGGACTTAAATTCTTTCCAATCTCTGTAAATATTCCTTTATTCACTCTAAAATCACCAACGAATGGTTCTTGTTCCATCGTATAAATAGTGGCGTTTTTAAAAAGCATTAAGCGGCCTTCTTTCCATCTACATATACTGCCGTAATTTCATTTTGAGTGTCTAGAATGTTCTTTGTACAAACGACAAAGTCAGCATCTTTACCAACTTTAATAGATCCAACACGATTATCTAAGCCTAAAATTTTAGCTGGATTGATTGTGATGGCTTTAATGGCTTCATATTCTGGAAGACCTGCTTTAGCGGCTAGAGCAGCACTTAAAGATAGATATTGTTGAGGAATAACCGGAGAGTCGGTAATGATAGAGAATAAGATACCTGCTTTATATAGTTCGTTTGGTGTTTCAAAAGACATATTCGCAAGTTCAAATTTTGATTTGTGAGTCAATGCAGGTCCACAAATACATGGAAAACCACTTTCTTTGATTTGAGGAAGAATACATCTTGCATCCGTTACATGATCTAATGTAATTTTGATGTTTTCTTCTTTTGCGATACGAATAGCAGTTAAGATATCATCGGCTCTATGAGCATGACACTTTAATGGAAGTTCTCTTTTAACAACAGGAATCATGGCTTCTAGTTTTTGATCATAAGCTACATCTTTACCTGCTTCTTTTTTAGCTAAGTATTCCTTTGCCTTTTCCAATGTTTCTCTTAATAATGCACTGATCTGCATACGCGTATCAATTTTCTTATCTTTATAACAACGTTTAGGATTTTCACCAAAGGCAGCCTTCATAGCTAAAGGATTTTGAATTGTCATTTCATCAATACAATTTCCTTTTGTCTTATACGCAAAGAAAGTTCCACCAAGAACGTTAGCACTACCAGGACCAGCAGCAACTGTAGTAACACCACCTTTTAATGCAAGTTCTACGGTTTCATCCATTGGATTACATCCATCAATACCACGCATGTTTGGTGTGATTGGATCTGTGATTTCATTGACATCATCACCTTCAAAGCGAATGGCTGTTTCTTCCATACCTAAATGGCAATGACTTTCAACTAAACCAGGAAATACAAAGAGACCATTTAAATCTTGTACATCTTCACCCTTATTAGCTGTTAAATTTGTTCCTACTTCGGTAAATACACCTTTATCGATTTTAAAATCTCCTACAAAAGGTTCTTGTTCCATTGTGTAAATGGTTGCGTTTTTAAATAACATTATGCTTCCTTCTTTCCATTGACATATACTGTCTTAATTTCATTTTGTGTATCTAATATATTTTTAGTGCAAACGACAAAGTCTGCATCTTTACCAACTTTAATAGATCCAATGCGATCATCTAACTTTAAAATCTTAGCTGGATTGATTGTGATGGCCTTAATAGCTTCATATTCTGGTAGTCCTGCCTTATGAGCTAGAGCTGCACTTAAGGATAAGTATTGTTCGGGTACGACAGGAGAGTCTGTGATAATACAGAATGGAATACCGGCTTTATAGAATTCGTTGGCTGTTTCAAAAGACATATTTTTTACTTCATATTTTGACTTATGTCCTAAACAAGGTCCTAGAATACATGGAAAACCACTTTCTTTGATTTGTGGAATAATGCTTCTTCCATCTGTCACATGATCTAAAGTGACTTCAATATCATATTCTTTCGCAATACGAATAACTGTTAAGATATCGTCGGCTCTATGACAATGACATTTTAATGGCATTTGTTTTTTTATGACTGGAATCATGGCTTCTAGTTTTTGATCATAGTCTACATCTTTACCCGATTCTTTTTTCTGAATGTATTCTTTTGTCTTAGCAAGAGTTTCTCTAAGTAGAGCACTGATTTGCATACGCGTATCAATTTTCTTACCCTTATAACAACGCTTAGGATTTTCACCAAAGGCAGCCTTCAT
>NZ_CATVYQ010000028.1:0-28713 GCF_958348295.1 uncultured Holdemanella sp. | reverse complement strand
GTTCAGTTTTCAAAGATCATGTGCACCTCAGCAGTGCTCATCTATATTACCAAATCATTTCCTTCTTGTAAACCCCTTTTTTGAAAAATTTTAAAAAAAAAGAAAGAAGATTCATTCAGCTCCGTCAAACCTACTAGAATCTTCTCTCCGTTAAAATTTGTTTTTGACACTAAAAATGATTCGCGCTATCAATTTTACTGTCTGTTATTCCTTCAGAAAGTATTAGTATCAATCCCAAATCCCCAAGCTTTAAAAAACTTTATTTACACTATTATAGTACTTAAAAAAAAATATTTTTTTCAATGACAAAAGTCACTAATTTCATAGATTTTTTGCACAAATTCAAATAAAATATATCTGGTGATAAAAATGAATGAAATTTTAATTGAACAATGCAATCTTTTAATTGATAAAACGCTGCCAAATATCGCAAATATTTCCAATTTAATTGCTCTTTTATATCATGAAATGAAAAACATCAATTGGCTTGGCTTCTATATTTGTGATGAAAAAAATCAAGAGTGCACTCTAGGACCTTTCCAAGGAAAAGTAGCATGCACAAGAATCCCATACGGAAAAGGCGTTGTTGGAACTTGCGCTAAAACACAAGAAACCCAAAGAATTGAAAATGTACACAAATTTCCAGGACACATCGCCTGTGATTGTGCTTCCAATTCAGAAATCTGCATCCCTATAAAAAAAGATGACAAACTTGTTGCCATCTTAGATATTGATTCTTTTGAATTCAACAATTTCTCAAAAGAAGACCTTGAATCGTTAGAAAAGATATCCGAACTGTTTAGTCCGCTTTTCTAAGTACATAGATATTATCCAGACTTGAATCGCTCTGTTGTACATTTAACCCTTCCAACAAATCTTTTGACAAAACATCATCCACAACATGAACAAGAAATGATTTAGTCAAATGTCGCTTAGAGTGAAGAAAAGCTCTTTGTATAATTGTCTGACCGAGTTGATATTCATTTGAAAGTGCCTGAACCATCAAACTCTTTTGCGGTGATACACCAATAAGAAGGTTGCAGGCATTTTTTTTATTCAAAAATGACAAACTTCCCTTAAAACTAAATGCATCATTGACATCCACTTTCAAAATATCCTCATTGAAATTTCCCCAATACGCATAACTATACACTGGATGATTTGATCGATATACATCTTTATAATGTAAGAATAAATTTGTACAATCCTTATAAATTTCACTTGGTGTATATACCACATGAAATCCTGGCAAATTTTCACGTATTTCCTTCCATTTTTCATATGGATAGAAATCACCAGCACATGCAGGATCTAAACAAGAATACGAAAAGCATGGCATACACAATACACCTGTATCTGTAATTAATTCTTGTAACGTTTCAATTAGCATTTGATAATTACCCACCAAACCACTATATCGACTAAGATCTGCTTCTAGAAGCACAAAACTTCCTTTTGTGATGCCTAAATTTATAAAAATCTGTTTAAAATCTTCTTTTGTATAAATTTCCATGCATTTATTCTAACTTTTATTTATAGCTCTGGCAAGTTTTTACTGCCTTTTTCCAATTCACATACAAACCATCCATCTCTTCTTTTGTTTTTTCAGGAACAAATTCTCTTTGAAGTTCTATGCCCAACTCATCATCTTTCCAATACCCACAAGAAAGTCCAGCTAAATAAGCTGCGCCTAGCGCCGTTAATTCATTTGTTTTAAAGCGTTGAACAGGCAATTGCAACAAATCACTTTGAAATTGCAACAAGAAATTATTAGCAGCTGCACCACCATCTACCTTTAAAGATGTGATATTGATTTGACTATCCTGCTTCATAGCTTCTAACACATCCTTTGACTGATATGCCATCGATTCCAAAGCTGCACGAACAATATGATTTTTATTGGCACCAAACGTTAAACCTAAAACACTTGCCTGGCATGCATCATCCCAATATGGAGCACCCAAGCCAACAAACGCTGGCACAATATATACGCCATTTGTATCTTTAACACTTTCTGCCATAGCCTGCGTATCCTTCGTATTCTCAAATAGCTGCATCTGATCACGCAACCACTTCATTAAACTACCAGAAACAAAGATACTTCCTTCAAGTGCATAACTCATTTGATCACCAATTTGCCATGCCACAGTCGATAACAAACCATTCTTGGATTCAACAATTTTATCTCCTGTATTCATCAACATAAAACCGCCAGTTCCATATGTATTTTTGATACCACCTGCACTAAAACAACCTTGACCAAATAGCGCAGCCTGTTGATCTCCAACAACACTACAAATTGGCACTTCTTGACCAAAGAAATGATAGGATGCTGTTGTACAATATGTATAAGATGTTGGTTTAACTTCTGGTAAGATTTCTCTTGGAATATCAAATAGATTCAACAATTCATCATCCCATTCAAGCGTATGAATATTAAACAATAATGTTCGACTTGCATTAGATACATCCGTGATATGTGTATTCGATCCTGACAATTTCCATACGATCCAACTATCCATCGTTCCAAATAAGACTTCACCCTTCTTTGCCTTTTCATATACATCTGGATTATGATCAAAAATAAAGCGAATCTTGCTTGCTGAAAAATAAGGATCTATACGAAGTCCAGTCTTTGCCTTTACAACCTCTTCATATCCATTCTCTTTCCAACTATCGCAAATACTCTTTGTTTGTTTAGATTGCCATACAATAGCTGGACTTACCGGAAGTCCCGTATTCGCATCCCATAACACACTTGTTTCACGCTGATTACTAATACCGATAGCACATACCTGTTCTGGACTAATTTTACTTTTTAATATCACTTCACTCATTACTGCTAAACAAGCTAGCCATATCTCATTAGCATCTTGTTCTACCCATCCAGGATGTGGATAAGATATTGTCGTTTCTTTTTGTGCAATTTCAACCACATTCGCCGCCTTATCAAATAATACAGCACGTGTACTTGTTGTTCCGTGGTCAATTGCTAAAATATATTTTTGCATAGAAAAAATCTCCTTATATGTAATATTTTAATCTTTTTGTAAGCCCTTTACAAGATTTCATAAATAAAAGAAAAGAGATGTCAAAAACATCTCTTAGCTACGAAGTGTTGCATTGCAGTCTTTTTGAATATGTTCAAGGATTGCTTCAAACACTTGGTTGATTTCTTCATCTTTTAATGTATGTGTATCTGATTGGAATGTAATAGACAACGCAACAGATTTTTCATCCTTACTTACATGTTCACCTTCATAAACATCAAATACTTCTACATCACGAATAATCATTTCTTTATTCAAACGACCTTGCTTATTAATTGTATCCACTACCTTTTGTACTGGCATTGTACGATTTAGAACAAATGCCAAGTCGCGAGTTACACTTGGATATTTTGAAACTGGGCTGAATTTGATTTTTGATTTCTTCACATTAATAAGTGCAGCAAAGTCGATTTCGGCCATCACAATATTTTTACCATATTGAGGATGAATATCACCTAAAAGACCTACACAATCTTTTCCTAACATAATTTTTGCACTGCGATATGGATGGAAGTGTGTTGTATCCATATCATTTTCTACGAATGAAACTCTTTGAGCAGCAATACCAATCTGTTCTAAGAAGGCTTCAATCAAACCTTTTAATGTATAGAAATCGCTAGGTGTCACATCACTTGTCCAACGAGTTTGTTGTAAATTTCCACTCATCGCGATAGCTAAATGCATCTTAGCCCCACTAACACCTGCTACATCACTTAATTCAAAGACATTAATATCTTTGATATTACGAGCACGGTTATATGAAATTACATCTAACAAACTAGGTAAAATGCTTGTACGAATATAACGACGTTCTTCACTCATTGGACTTGCTAATTCAATCGCTTCGTCCTTATTAAGAATTGCATTATCTTTCTTTTCAGTACTAATTAAAGTATATGTTAAACAATCTTGTAAGCCTTGTGAACATAGGAATTGGCGTGCTTGACGTGTTAATTGTTGTTTATATGTTAATTTACCTTCTGTCATAGGCATAACAGGAAGTGTACTAGGTAAACGATCATAACCTAACATACGAATAACTTCTTCACTTAAATCAGCCATACCTTCCATATCAGTTCTTGAACTTGGAATGTGACAAGTAATTGTTGAATCTTTAACTTCTGGTTTAAAATCTAAACGTGTAAATACATCCACAACTTCATCTAAATTAAAATCTGTACCTAAACGATTGTTGATGGCTTCTAGTGTACAAGAAATTGATTTTGGCTCATATGGAACTTGTCCATATTGAACAGTTTCTTCAATTCCAGTCGCATTGGCATATTCAATCAACAATTGAACGGCACGATCCAATGCTTTTTTACTAGCTAGTGGTTCAATACCTTTTTGATAGCGTACACTTGCTTCTGTAGATAAATTTAAACGACGTGCTGTATTACGAATCGCAACATGATCAAAAATAGCACATTCAATAATAATAGAATCTGTTGTATCTAAAATCTTAGAATCATCTCCACCCATAATTCCGGCAATACCGATTGGTTTACCTTGGTTTGTGATAACAATGTCTTCTGGTTGTAATTTATAAGTTACACCATCTAATGCTGTATATTCCTCATCAAATCCATCAGCAACGACAATACTTTGGCTAGGTAACGACTTTGCATCATAGAAGTGCATTGGCTGTCCTGTTTCTAACATTACAATGTTTGAAATATCAACAATATTATTGATAGATTTTACACCACTAGCTGCCAATAATTCCTTCATCCATTTTGGACTTTCTTTGATTGTTAAATGGTTAATAATTTTTCCATAGAATAATGGACATTTTGATGTTGTACTTTCTACATGCAACTGACTTGGTGTACCTACATCACTTGCACCTTCATATTCTGGAAGCTTAACTTCACGATTTAAAATAGCTCCTGCTTCTTTTGCCATATTGAAAGCAGCTAAACAATCATTACGATTTGGTGTTAAACCAATATCTAACACTTCATCATCTAAACCTAAATAGCCAAATGGATCTGTATTTCCTACAGGTGCATCAGCTGGTAATACTTCAATACCATTCTTTTGATTTTCATCTAAACTAGCTGGATCCACCCCTAGTTCAAGTAATGAACAAATCATACCATTACTTTCAACACCGCGAATCACACCATTCTTGATTTCTCCACCAGGTAAAACAGCACCTGGTAGTGCAACAATTACATTTTGTCCTGCAGCCACATTTGGTGCACCACACACAATATTTACCACTTCATTTCCAACATTTACAGTTGTACAGTGTAAGTGATCACTATCTGGGTGATCAACACATGTTTCAACATGACCGATCACTAAATTTGTTCCTTGAGATAAATGTTCAATACCCTCTACTTCAAAACCAGCATCTGTAATACGTTTTGCCATTTCTTCAATAGAAAGATCTTGTACATCCATAAATTGATTAAACCATTTTCTTGAAATACGCATATTTAAATCCTCCTACTCATAACGTTTGAATGTAGAATTGAATCGTTTATCATTTGTATAGAAATGACGAATATCATCAATACCATACTTCAACATCGCAACACGCTCAATACCTACACCAAAGGCAAAACCACTACATTTTTCTGGATCATATCCAGCCATTTTTAATACATTTGGATGTACTTCACCAGCCCCAAGAATTTCAATCCATCCAGTGCCTTTACATGTTGGACATCCTTTTCCGTTACAAATGTGACATGAAACATCCACTTCAACACTTGGTTCAGTGAATGGGAAATAACTTGGTCTGAAACGAATTTGACGGTCTTGACCAAATAATTTTTTTGCCATGAATTCTAAAGTTCCCTTTAAGTCCGCTAAAGTGACCTTTTCACCAATAACCAATCCTTCCATCTGCATGAATTGGTGTGAGTGAGTCGCATCATCATCATCACGACGGTATACCTTACCAGGGCATACTACTTTGATTGGAAGATTTGGTGCACTTTCTTCTAATACAACCATCTGAATTGCAGTTGTATGCGTTCTTAATAAACGATTTGGATCAATATATAAAGAGTCCTGCATATCACGTGCTGGGTGATCCTTAGGAATATTGGCTCTTTCGAAACAATATTCATCATCCACAATATCATCACCTTCAATAACTTGGTAACCTAAACCAATGAATAGATCTTCCAATTCTTGGCGTACTAAGTTTAATGGGTGAGCATTACCTAATTCAGGTTTACGACCTGGCAAAGTAATATCGATCTTTTCAGATTCGATTTTTTTCTGCATTTCTAAAGCTGCCAATTGCTCTTTCTTTTCTTCAATCATTTTAGAAAGATCTTGTTTTAATTGGTTAACTTTTTGTCCAAAGATGGGTTTTTCCTCTTTTGACAAATCTTTCATACCTTTCATCAACTCTTGAACGGGTCCTTTTTTTCCTAAATACAAGACACGCAAATCATTCAACGAAGATGAATCTTTGACATCTTGAATTTTTTGTGTAGCTTCCTGCAAAAGCTCTTCAATTGTTTTCATGTTGTTCTTCCTTTCCCTAAAAACAAAAAAAAGACGACGCAAGAACGACTTTTTGCCGCGTTACCATCTTGCTTCGTCTTGATAGACACACTTAATTGACCATGATAACCGTATGAAACGGAAGAGGTTTTAACTCTTACTCAAAGGTGAATTCACTATCCCTACTCATATAAACTTTTCACCAAACAGTTTACTCTCTTATCTAAGCGTTAAATAGCTACTATGTCTTCTCATTGCTTTAACAGTTCAAATTATATCGAAGTCCATGTTTTTTTTCAAGCCGAAGTATGGTAATATTTTTCTATGATTCAATCAATAAACAATAAGAAAATAAAAGAATACGCCAAACTCATCCAAAAAAAAGAAAGGGATAAGACAAATCTATTTCTAGTTGAAGGCGAACATATGGTAAAGGAAGCATTTAACGCAAATGCTCTACAAGAACTATTTATCCTTGAAGGGATTGAGTGTCCAATAGAGTTTAACTATGAAACGGTAACTCAACAAGTATTAAATAAATTGTCAAATCAGAATTCTAATTCAAAGATGATTGGTATATGTAAAAAATTAAACTTAACTCCAAAAAATGAAGAAAACATTCTATTACTAGACAATGTACAAGATCCAGGCAATGTAGGTACGATTTTAAGAACTGCCCATTCTTTTGGCATTGACTGCATTTACATGTCAAAGGGCTGTGCCGATATCTACAATCCAAAAACGATTCAATCCAGTCAAGGTGCACTCTTCTATATCCCTGTGATCCAAACAGATCTTAAAGAAGAAATCAAACTACTCCAAGAAAGAAATGTTGAAGTATATGCCACAGCTTTACATGACAACCATAAGGACCTTCAAGAGATCAAGCCAAGCAAAAAATATGCGATTTTAGTTGGCAATGAAGGACAAGGTGTGCGCAAGGAATTGATTAATTTAAGTAATCACATTGTCAAAATTGAAATGGAAACTTTTGAAAGTCTAAATGTGGCCATTGCCACATCCATTTGTATGTATACATTTAAATACGCAAAAAGGTAGCGAATGCTACCTTTTCATTTTTCTCCATTCAAATAATGAATATATGGCACATATAAATTCCGTAACCACAAAAGCATACCAACCTACCTGAATGCCAAAACATTTCATCAACCCATATGTCAATGGAATTAAGATGACTAGTTGTCTAGCCAAAGTGATCACTAACGAAGTATTTGCCTTATTTAAAGCCTGGAAGGCAGCACATAGTACCATACTGATACCGGCAAACACAAAGCTTAAGCTAATGATTTTTAAGGCTGGTATTCCTAATCCATACATCTGGTCATTCGCACTAAACATGGCTAATAATTGTTTAGGGAATAATTGAAATACAATTGTTCCTACAGCCATAATGAAAATCGATAAAATCATAGAAAATTGTATAGCTTCAATTGCTCGATCTTTTCTGTTGGCCCCATTATTATAGGCAACAATTGGAATCAAGGCATTGGTGATTCCAAGCACGGCCATATTCAAGAAATTTTGTAATTTATAGTAAACACTAAAGACGGTAATCGCCATAGCTGAGATTGGTGCTAGAATCATATTCATAAAAACAGTCATAAAACTTAATACGGACTGCATTAAGATGGCAGGTACACCTACTTTATAGATTTTACAAAGAATAGGTATCGAAAAGGAAAAATTACGTATATGAATATCCAATTCTTTTATTTTTACCTTCGTAATAACATATCCAATAAGCATGGCACAAAACTGTCCAATAACAGTCGCAATGGCGGCTCCGGTAACACCCATTTCAGGTAGACCGAACCATCCAAAGATCAAGATTGGATCTAGGATAATATTGATAATGGCTCCTGCTCCTTGCATAACCATGTTGTAAATGGCATTTCCTGTTGCCTGCATAATTCGTTCAAAAATAATTTGTACAAAGACACTAAATGAAAACATCGTACATATATGAATATAAGTATTTGCTAGTGAAACCACATTTGAATCGGATGTAAACCAAGATAAAAAGACATTAGAAAATAGTAAACCTAAAATCAAAAAGACAAGTCCATTCACAAATCCTAATAAGATTCCATGCATCATTGTATTATTCGCATAATCAAATTTCTTTTCACCTAAATATCGCGCAAGCAACGTGTTAAAGCCAACGGCTGTACCACATGCAATCGCAATCATAATGGTTTGTACCGGATAACATAAAGATACAGCGGTTAAGGCATCACTTGAAATTTTGGCAACAAAGATACTATCGACAATATTATATAAAGCTTGAATCACCATCGAGATGATGATGGGCAAACTCATAGAAACCACCAATTGTTTGATTTCCATATTTTCCATTTTATTCATAAAAAAATTACCTCCCCTATGTTTTGGCAGTTTCATAGGGGATACCAAAACGAAAATAAATGCTAAAATAAGTTAATATATTTTTTCTATTTTGTCAAATCAAGAATAGACTCACCAATCAAATCAGATGGTTTTGATAAATCAAAATTATCTAAAACACTTGCACCAAGAACACCAAAAGAACTTGAATCATCCAATATTCCATATTCTTTCATACTAGGTGAATACATTAAACATGGTACACACTCTCGAGTATGATCCGTTCCTTTATAGGTTGGATCATTTCCATGATCGGCCGTAATGATCAATAGTGTATCTGAATCAAGAACTGAAAGTAATTGCCCTAGCAAGACATCAAAATCTTCAAGTTCATCGGCATATCCAGAAACATTTCTTCGATGTCCCCACTTGGCATCGAAATCCACAAGGTTCGTAAATAATAAACCTGTAAAATCTTTTTTCATTTCTTCAATCGTTTGAAGCATACCCTCATGACTTGAAGTCGAATGAATACTTTTTGTGATTCCCTGCCCATTAAAAATATCAGAAATCTTACCAATGCCAATCACATCAAATGCATTTGCTTTTAAGACATCTAAAACGGTTTTACTAGATGGAGACAAAGCATAGTCATGACGATTGCTCGTACGTGTAAAGTGACCCACCGAATCTCCTACATAAGGACGGGCAATGACTCTTCCTACTTTGTATTCTGGTTTTAAAGTTATTTCTCGAGCAATTTGACATACACGATATAGCTCATCTAATCCAGTCACTTCTTCATGTCCACAAATTTGTAGAACACTGTCGGCCGATGTATAAAGTATTAATTTCTTTCCATTCGATTGAATTTCTTCCATCGCCAACTCATCTAAAATTTCCGTTCCACTTGCACTTTTATTTCCAATGAAGACATGGCCAGTTAATCTTTCTAATTCCTGAACCAATTCATCAGGAAAACCATTTTCAGTAAATGTTTTAAATGGCTTTGTCGTATGAATTCCCATCATTTCCCAATGACCTGTCATTGTATCTTTGGAACAACTTGCCTCATGCATCTTACAAGCATAGCCTTTTGATTGTAAAACCTTACCACTCGAATGAAGATTTCCTAAGCCCAATTTATATAGATTATCTATCTTTAAATCCGGACGATATTCTAGGATATGTCCAAAAGTATCGGCACCTACATCATCAAATTCTTTGGCATCTGTAGCTTGTCCAATCCCAAAAGAATCAATAACGACACAAACTATTTTTTTGTATTTCATAAGCGAATTGCACTTTCTAAGGCAAGCGTAATCATTTCATTAAAGGATGTTTGTCTTTCTTCAGTACTTAAATGTTCATTTGTGCATAAAGAATCAGATACAGTTAATAAACAAGCTGCCTTTTTATTCAATACCTTGGCATTGTGGAATAGGGCAAAACTCTCCATTTCGACACAAAGTGCATCATGCTCTTCAATCATTTTTTCTGGTTGTTCATAGTCCCCTTCATAATAGAACACATCACTCGAATGTGTATTTGTCTTTACAACAGGAATTGAAACTTCTTGACTTACGCTTTCAATCAACTTATTTAAATCTTCATCTGGATATTGCATTGTATCTGTATCGCCACTTTGTGCTAAGGCATAGGTAGATTCTGAATAACTTCCTTTAACTAAAGCTACAGACTTCATTGGTAGTTTTGTAGAATAACTTCCTGTACTACCAACTCGTATAATGGCATCTACATCATAGAATTTAAAAAGTTCATACGAATAAATTCCCATGCTGGCCATTCCCATTCCGCTTCCCATGACAGATACACGTTTTCCTTTATATGTACCTGTATATCCTAGCATGCCTCGTACATCATTAAATAATACGGCATCCTTTAAAAAATTTTCGGCAATCAATTTAGCTCTTAATGGATCACCTGGCATTAAAACAACTTTTGCGACATCTTCTATATTTGCTCTATTGTGTGCTGTTGACATAATTTCCTCCTAAAATAAAGACCAGTCAAAGCTGGTCTTTCAATCTTAATATTGTCCTGGGTTATACTTAAATGCATTCGGTACAACATGATTTGGATCATACTTCTCTAAAATCTTACCATATCTTTCACGATAATCATTATCAATTTTCAATTGAGGAATGACCTTTGTTCCCTCTTCAAAGAAGTGTTTTGATCCACGTCCCATTTCTTGTCCTCGTCTAGTGTGTTTATCCAAAGCAATATCTGGAACTTCCATGACTTTTCCCATGGCTGCTTCTTTAATAATAATATTTTTCAAATAATCACTTGAACGATCTTTTGTACTTGCACAAAGTAAACGAATCGCATGGATAAAATACATTGGCTGATCCCCATCATCATACGCATATGATTTACGTACTTCATTTAATGTGTTGACTTGCACAGCAGCTTGTAAATTTCCAAAACCAATATCTTCAACTGAAATTGTTAGTAATCGACGCCATAGCTTATCTAAAAACAAAGGTCCTGTGATATATAATTCATAAGCAGCTTGACATGCTTCTTCTACTTTATTGCGTCGAATGCTTTTTTGAAGTGTAGAAATCACTTCATCTGCGGCTAAACCATTTCTTGTTTTTGCGGCAGCCCAAATATTATATGACATATTCTCTTACACTCACTTTCCATTAATATTGTTCTGAACTATATTTGAATGCATTCTCAACAACATGATCCGGATCATATGTTTCAAGAATCTTTCCATAGCGTTCACGATAATCATTATCGATTTCTAATTGTGGAATCACTTTTGTGGCTTCTTCAAAGAAGTGTTTTGATCCACGCCCCATTTCTTGTCCACGTTTTGTGTGTTTATCCAATGCGATATCTGGTACTTCTACCACTTTTCCCATGGCAGATTCCTTAATAATGATATTTTTCAAATAATCGCTTGAACGATCCTTTGTACATGTACAAAGCACGCGAATCGCATGGATAAAATACATAGGTTGATCCCCATCATTGTATGGGAAATTTTTACGCATCTGATCAAGTGCATGAATTAAAACCGGAACATTTAAATCTCCAAATCCAACATCTTCAACTGCAATCGTTTCTAGACGAGACCACATTTTGTCTAAGAAGACAGGTCCTGAAGTATATAATTCATAGGCTGCTTGACAAGCTTCTTCAACTTTTGCACGACGAATATACTTCTGTAATGAAGATTGTACTTCGTCCGATGCAAAGCCATTCTTTGTCTGAATGTCTGCCCAAATTGTCATTTTATTTGCCTCTACTTTCTATTAATAAAATTATTTCTTGAATCAAAGTCTTTATTGTTTCTGCTGACATAAGCTGATCTTCCGCATGCGCCATCAACATTGTGATTTGTGGTTCTTGCGTATTCATTTCCTGCTGTAACAATTGAAGATGGGCTTCGTGAGCTTGTGAAAAACTTTCATCTCCATTTGACATTGATTGTTCGTAAGCTGTTTGATCGTTTTCACGATAATTTTTAAGAGCTTCTAAATAATTTGACTTTGCTAAGCCGGAATATGTGATGACCTGCATAGCAACTTGTGATATTTGTTCAACGTTAGCCATATTACCCCAATAATTTCTTTGCCATTTCAATAGCAGCAGCTCCATCTGCCATCGCGTATGCTCTAGGTTCAATACTTGCAACTGGAATATTTAATTGTTGGTGAATTGAATCCACCGCAAAAACCAATTGTGGACCTACTAAGCATACATCCCATTTACCCACTTCGTTCTTAATTGAAGCATTAGCTACTGCACTCACTTCAATATCTTCACCTGTTTTTTCAGCAACATCTCTAATTTTTTTTACAAGAATTGAACTTGACATCCCTGCATTACAGCATAACAATATTTTCATTTTGATTTCCTCTTTCTATTTTAGTTCTGGCCAATATGCTTTATTCGCCTCAATAAAATCATCTAAAATTTTTCTTGCCACATTGGCATTTGGAACACATTTATTTAAAGTTAATGCTTGCAACATTTTTAAATAACTGTGCTGCTCATACGCATCGACAACAAGCTTTTCACAATTTACTTGTTGTTCCATCAATCCCTTTTGGAAATGTGGAATTTCACCTACAGTCAATGGTTCATATCCATCTTTTCCAACAATACAAGGAATTTCAACCATAGCATCGTTTTCAAAGTTTGAAATCGCTCCATTATTTGGAACAATCAACAACATTCTTTCATGCGTATTAAATGCTAAGGCTGTTGCTAAATCTACGATAAATTCAGCATGGATACCGATTTGTAGTGTTGTATCCTTTGCGGTACCTACTTTTTCAATACGAGCACATTCACCAAATACACGTTTTTCTCTTGTATCCACAACTTGATCAGCACGCGTATAATTTGGATCTGTATGTGCCACCATATCATCTCCAAATAAATAGTATTGGAAATATGAATTTGGACACATCGTAGGATCAATCGCAATAATATCCTTTACCTTTTTAGCTGTATCAAACCATGAGCTATCTGTATAATTTGATGCATCATCATCGGCTAAACAGTTTCCATATTTTAACTGGTGTTTAATCAAGTCTTGAATATATTCTTTTCCATCTTTATCCTTGATGGATGTCCACCATCCGAAATGATTCAATCCATAATAACGGATGCACATTTCTTTACGGCTTTTGAAACCTAGAATACGTGCAATTGTATGCTCCATACCAATTGGCATATCGCAAATATTGATAACTCTTGAGTTTGGTTTAAAACGACGACATGCCTCTGCTACAATACTAGCCGGATTGGAATAATTTAACATCCACGCATTTGGTGAATATTTTTCCATATATTCAATGTTTTCCAATACTCCCGGAATACTACGTAAACCATAGGCCATTCCACCAGGACCACATGTTTCTTGTCCAACAACACCATATTTCAATGGAATCTTTTCATCTAAAGATCGCATTCCAAGTTTACCTACACGGATGTGTGCTAATACAAAATCAACATCTGTATAAGCAACTTCAGGATCTGTTGTTGCGACATATTCAATAGTAGGATCTTTTTCTTTGATTAAGATTTCGCACGCCTTTGCGACATGATTTTGACGTTCTTCATCGTTATCATATAATTTGATACTTCTTAATGGTAAACGATCTAAGTTGTCTAACAACATTAAAATAATTTCTGGAGTATATGTACTTCCTCCACCTGCAATAACAATTGAAAATTTCTTCATTTTACTATCTCACTTTCTAAGACAATAAATTGATACATATATTATGTTTGGTTTTATTGTTTTTTTTACTCTAACAATTTAAAACTATATAAGTTTTTAATGAAGGCATCACTATCTTCACTTTGAAGAAGTGCATGCATATATTTTTTGTGTGAAACAATTTGGTTAAAGAATTGAAACAACAAGTTCATTTCATCGTTTCGTTTCTTTTCGAGTGCCAATAAGAATACGAGCTGCACTTGATTTCCATGATGTTCAAATGGTTTTTTCAACAAGGCCACTTCTATACCTGTTTTATCAGCAAATGTAAACAGGGCATGTGGAACCATCATTTGTGATCCTAAATTGGTTGGATAATTCTTTTCTCTCAACAAAACATCTTCATAGAATCCTTTTGTATCCGATATGAATCCTGATTCATGTAACTTTTGAGACATCTCTTGTAAAAGTTCAGGTAGCTCTGTTGTATCTGGATATACCTTTACATGTTCTTTTTGAATATAACAATCTAATATCTTAGAAACACGTTTATTCATACGAATCATGTGGATCATTGAATTCAATCGTTCAATATCTTTGATTTCTGGCAACTTATCCATACTGAATACTTCAACATCTTTTAAGATCAGAAATGAATCCAACGTAATGACTAAATCAATGGATGTAAGATCCATCTTTTTCAAGGCTTCCTTATTTATGATATCTACAATCGCAATCTGGTTTTTAAAATACATTTGAAGCCATTGTGTCAACAATTGTTTAACACTATGGCGCTGACTTGTGACAATGATTGTTTTAAGTTTTACATTTTCATTCTCTAAAAATTGTGCCACATATACAGTTAAATAAGAAATTTCATCTTCTGTAACATAAACACGTTTGTATTTGAAAAGAATGGGAACAATCATCATACTGATTTCAAACGCAAATGGAAACTTTGTCTTCACATCATCCACAATGGGATTTTTTAATTCATATCCACCAATAACTCGTCGATTCATAAACTCTATGTGTAAAAGCATTTTACTAGATAAAGCTTCCGATTCCTTTAAGTTGATTGAATATTTATCGAATACTTCATTACAAAATTCATCAAATACAAGCACTGTAAAATCCGTGATTTCAGGTACTTCATCCGTTGATTTCATTTTAAATGTATGTAAAAGATTATATAGAATTGGAATATCAACCTGCTCTAAATAAGGTGACTGCATACATAATTTAGTAATGACACGAGTATAAAGATCGTCGGGAGAACTTATTTGATTATCCTCTAGGTTGTATCCATTTAAATTTCGTACTCGACATATCAAGATGCATGCTGTAAAAATGGATAAGTCCGTTTCTGATAAATAGACTTGTTCTCCATTCATGATTTTGATTACATCTTCCTTTGTGGATTTGTAATATTTCATAACCCACGAATCACTTAGAAGCATATAAAGAATGTCCATTAATGCATCTGGATTTTCGAGTGCCATATCTTTTACGATTTTAAAAAGAAGTTCACGAATTTCACTTTCTTCTAATAAAATGACACACTCATCTTTTTTTAGTTTGAATAATTCAACATTGTAGTTTTTCAACAAAAACTGAATCACTTTATTGATTTCTTTGCGGATTACAGAATCGGATAAACCTAATAATTCAGATAAATCATATATACTGCAATCCTCAAAGAATAGTATTTTACCTATAATTTTGTAAATACGATAGACAGCTAGATCCATATTTTCATTATCCTGATTGACTATGTTATGAATAATATCTAGGTGCTCATCATTGATCATATATCCTTGTTTTGTACTCGAACGTATTAATATACAGTTTGTCACATCATTCATAAATGTGATTTCATTACGTATAGTTCGTGTTGACACATTTAGATTTTCGGATATTTCTTTTCCATGAATCCCCGGATTATTCATAATCAATTTTATAATTTTTAATTGTCTAGCTGTTAACATGTTTCTCTTCCTATTTTTCTAAAGCTTGTTCTTTTTGTAGCTCTTCTTTTTCCATCATCTTAAAGAATGGATAATAGAACACAGTTTGTAGAATCAACAATACAAATACTAGGACTACAGACTTCCAATCTAATGTCATTAAGAATGCACTTACTCCTGGAGGCAAGAATCCTGGAGGATTGGCAATTGGTTTACCGACTAAGCCTAAATTCATTGTTAAATATACAATTGTTGTACAGATCAATGGTCCGAACACAAATGGAATAAACATAAATGGATTCAAGATAATTGGTGTACCAAAAATTAATGGTTCATTGATTCCAAACAAGCCAGGGATAATAGATACTTTACCTACTGAACTCAATGATTTTGCCTTTGATCTCATCATTAAAATATTTAATCCTAATGTTAAACCAGATCCTGATACACATAATATACAATAGAATAATCCAAAAGTAAAAATATGTTGAACAGGTTGTCCTGCCGTATAAGCTGCAATATTTTCAGCGGCATACGCAATCGCAAAAGATGCCCATACAGCAGAAGTAATACTTGGTCCATGTAATCCAAAGAACCATAATAATTGCGTAAAGAACATCACAATCAATAAAGCTGGTAGTGTATCCATACCTGTTACAGCTGGTGCTAATACATTCATAATCAATTGTGGGAAGGCAACCTTTCCAAAAGTCAATGAAAGATTCGCAATCGCTACTGCGATAATTGTGTTCAATACTAATGGTACTAATGCCGCAAACATATCTTGTACCATTGGTGGTACACTTTCTGGCATTTTAATATACCATTTGCGTTCGTAACAAATGTGATAAATTTCAACTGTAAATAAAGCTGCAACAATACCTGTAAATAATCCAGTTGATCCTAAATAAGATGTACTTAGTTGACCATCTTTGACTACAGCACAAAGAATGAAGAAGACAACTAAAGCAGTAACAGCAGGTTGACTTCCTTTTAAATCATATTTTTCAGATAAAGTCTTCGCAATAAAGTATGTTGCATATACTGCAAGCATATCGTTTGTGAATGCTGATGCATATGTCAAGACCCCCATATTTGCATTTAAAAAATCATAAACAGGTCCACTTCCTAAAAGGTTGGCAATACCTAAGAAAATAGTACAGAATGAACCAACGATAATAATAGGTATTGAAGCAACGATTCCATCTTTGATAGCTTGAATGTGTTTTTGTTGTTCAAGCTTGTTCGCAATTGGCATCAAATACTTCATAAGAACATTTTGAATTTTTTCCATTTTCGCTCTCCTCGTATACAATTTTTGTCGACCAAATTGTTAACTATATATTAAATGTTCACATCATAATTCTCAAATCTTCTTTTTCCACTTAAAGTGGAAACTAAAAAAAAACCACCATATAGGTGGCTACAAAATCAATTTCATAATTTCTTCTTCACTTTTGGATATAGACTTCGCAATTTGAGATACACTCATACCATTCTTAAGCATCATTTGAACCATCAAAACTCTTTCTTGATTCAATTCTTTCACTTCTTTTTGAGCTTCATTTGCTTGTTTTTGAGCTTCATTTGCTTGTTTTTGAGCTTCTTTTGCTTGTTTTCGAGCTTCTTTTGCTTGTTTTCGAGCATCTTTCACTTGTTTTTGAGCATCTTTGACTTGTTTTTGAGCTTCTTCAAGTTCAAGCTGTCGTTCCATTCGTTCTTCATTTTCATGCAGTTTTTGAAAATCTTCTATTATTTTTTTCCAACCATCATCCGATATGGTTTCTACACGCTTCTCTAACATTTGAATCACCCCATCACTTTCTATCATCACCTTAATTTTACTATCATCCATTCCTTTGTGGCAATTCAAAAAGTAATAAACCATCTTTTCCTGTTCATTCATGTCTTCAAGTGACTTATTTATATCCAACTTTGCCATTTCAACTGTTCGTAACTTCATGCGATCCTGACTTTCTTCTACAAAAGATAAACCTTCTTCATTCCTTAATGTGAATGTGTTACACATTCTATGATTATCAATTAAATTCACATTAAAGAACACTAAGACGATTGTTTCCTTTAACTCTCCATAATATTTTCCTTCCAATTCTTGTGACCCATGAAGTCTAGCCAAATAATAACTAAAGCGAATTGGCAAATTATCTTTGGTTTGTCTTAACTGCATTTCTAAATCTACAGTTGTTTGATCATCAAATTCAACTAATAAGTCTAACCTTGGACTTTTCATTTTACTATAGTCTTTTACTATTTCTGAATTCTTAACAACAACATAATTCACCTTCCTTTCTAAAAATACCGTGAGTAATGATTTTAAGGCATCATTGGCCTCCTTACAATCTTCACCAAAAACATACTTGAAGGCGAAATCATTTAATAAATTTGCACTACGCATGAGCACCTCTTTTCTAGTAGGCATTTCCTACATACTCATATACGTAAAAAAAGACACTTTTTCGAATAAAAATCAAAAAAATGTCTTTTTAGGGCCTTAAATCCATTTCATTTTCTTACAAATATTATATATACCATCATCTACATTGGCATCTGTAACTATTGTTGCGATATCCTTCAATTCTTGACACGCATTTCCCATCGCTACACTTGTCCATTGTGGATCAAACATAACCATATCATTTGTATCATCGCCAAAGACAACTACATCTTTTAAATCACCACCAATATGCTGCATCATATCCAAGATTCCTTGGTGTTTTGCATCATATTGAAACATTAAATAATCTGGCACAAAGCGAAGATTTCCAAGTGTATCCTTTAAAGTTAATTCTGATTCTTTCTCTTTTGGAATAGAAATATACATTTTATAAATAACATCCAACTTGTCTACATCCAAATTTTCATCATACACATACTCCGTTGGCTCTTTACGATCCCCCACTTGATTCTGGAATGTATGATCTTGAGTATATACCTTAATTGAATCATCTAACGCAAATAAAACACCATATCCTAAAGATAATGCTTGTTTGGCAATTGCCTTTGATTTTTCTAAATTCAAAGGAATATTTTGAACTAATTCATCATGAACGACTAATCCACCACCGCCGCAGCAAACCATATCATGAAGACCCACACTTTCCATAAAGTTACGTGCTTTATAGTGAGCACGACCTGTCGCAATCGCTACAAAGTGTCCTGCCTTTTGAAGTTCATTTAATGCCATTTGTGCACTTGGCACAATCTTACCGGTTTTTCGATCAGTTAAAGTGCCATCAATGTCAAAGAAAAAATATTTTTTATTCATTCGATCCCCTACTTTCTTGTACCCTCGTCAATACAACCATCACATCTTAAATTTTGTTTCCCACTTAAGTTCGTAACATATTCTTCCATATCTCGAATTTCATGGCTTAGTGCCAATCCACTTTTTCCACATACAATCTCTTCTATATGTCCATGAATTATATCGAGTATCATAAAATCACCAAGTAAATTATAACACAAAAAAAGAGATCAAATTACTTGATCTCATGTACGTAAATATTATTAACACGATCTGGTCCTACAGAAATCATAGAAACACGTACGCCTGTGAATTCTTCAATGAAGTGTACATAGTCTAAACATTCTTGAGGTAATTGATCGACTGAAGTCATCTTAGTGATATCTGTCTTCCAACCTTTGAAAGTTTTATAGATTGGTTTAGCTTTGGCAACATCTGCCTGATCACTAGGAATATAGTTATATTCTTTACCGTCGATTTCGTATCCAACACAAACCTTGATTTCATCTAAACCGTCTAATACATCAATCTTAGTGATAACGATATCTGTTAATCCACTCATTAAGTTTGCATGTTTTACTGTCAATAGATCCAACCATCCACAACGACGAGGACGACCTGTAGTAGCTCCATATTCTCCACCGTGTTCACGAATCCATTCACCTTGTTCATCCAATAACTCAGTTACGAATGGTCCTTCTCCTACACGAGTTGAATACGCTTTAACAACACCTACAACAGTCTGAATACGACTTGGTGCAATACAAGCACCTGTAGTAACACCAGCACTTGTTGGACTTGAAGAAGTTACATAAGGATATGTACCATAGTTGATATCAAGCATAGCTGCCTGAGCTCCTTCAAACAATACTGTCTTATCTTCATCCAATGCTTCATTTACTAAGTGTGTTGTTTCTTGGATCATAGGGACAATACGATCATAAATAGCTTCAAAATCAGCTACCATCTTATCGTAATCCATAGCTTTTCCACCATAAACAGCAGTAAATAATTTGTTTTTGAAATCTAAGCAGTCTTTTAAACGAACTTTAAAATGTTCAAAATCCTTAAATTCATGATAACGAATACCATGACGAGCATACTTATCTGCATAACATGGACCAATTCCACGTTTTGTAGTTCCGATTTTATTAGATGCAGCTTGCTCTTCTAATTCATCTTGATATTGATGATATGGCATTAACATCTGTGCACGGTCACTAATAATGATGTGTTTCGTTGATAAACCATCTTTTTCTAATTGTTCCATTTCTTTTAATAATACAAATGGGTTACAAACAACTCCTGGACCAATAATACAAGTTGCTTCTTCGTGTAAAACACCACTTGGTAATAAGTGCAATACATGTTTCTTACCATTTACAATGACTGTATGACCTGCATTGTCTCCACCTTGGAAACGAACGATCATATCCGCCTTTTCTGCTAAAACATCGACGATTTTTCCTTTACCCTCATCGCCCCATTGGGTACCTACAACTACTTGGCTTGACATAAGAGCCTCCTTTTAGGTATGTTCTTTACAATACCTAATTAATTATAAGTAACCCTCATATTATTGTCAATTGAGATTTTTTAAAAAAAGAGCTTGCACAACCATTTAATTCATGTTATCATTAACGGGCACTTAGGGGTATCGTCCAAAGGCTAAGATAGCGGTCTCCAAAACCGTTGATGTGGGTTCGAGTCCTACTACCCCTGCCAGTTTGAAATTTAAAGCTCTGAAGTCCTTTATATAGAGGATTTCAGAGTTTTTTTGTACTTTACAATTTCAAAAGTTGTAAAGAAAACTGTAAAAGCTTATTTTAATAAACGTCTATAAGCCTTGAACAGAAACATAAACATACTTCAGTACATCTATTAAACTGACACTCTGATGAGTGTTTTTTTATTCCCATAATTTTTTCTTCTTTCACAATTACTGATTATTCAAAGATTTCTTTTTGCTGTATGATTTAGGAACCGGCAATTCATCATACATTGCATTGAAGAGTCCAGATAGATATTCTTTACTGTCAACATCTTCTACTAACAACATCTCTTTTGCTCCTTCATACGGTAATTCGTAAGTCACAATTCCAATATAAGAAACCGCAGATTGCGTTGATTTTACAAATAACTTCTTTCATCATTGCGCGAAAATTAATTTCCTCTAAATCCGATAACTGCTCTAATATAAATTGTAAATATTCTTTACTTGAAGCCATTCTTTATCCTTTCTAACGCCTACATGCACACTATGAATATATCGTAATCGTAAAAATCAACTTGTTCTTCACATCTCTTTTTCTTGTTATATAAGTTTAGCAACAAATTGCATACGTATATTTTGTGATAATCGTCTACACAACATCATCTGCTGTACTTCCAGCATTTGATGTATATACGATAGCTTTTCATTCTTACCTCCATTTTCTCGCATACAAGAAGTACCTCACTCCAAAATGCCTGCCAATGCCAGAAATTTTTTATCTGACTGAATGGACTGGGTCAAAAATTTACCATTTTGGAATAATGCATACGTAGTGACTGGTGCAGGGACATTCTGAGCATTTTCTTTGTCCGTAATATGAATGACCTTAAACATGATGCCATGTTCCTTTGCCACTTGCTGCACCCTTGGCACCCAATAATATGTATATGGACACTGATCGGTGTAATAAAGGACAAAACCAGTTTCCTCAATCGTAGGATGCTTCGCACATTCTCTAAATTTTGGTGGCTGGGCATCCTTTTCAACAAGAAGATACATGAGATTGATTCCACAGTCCGATATGTCTGCAACCTTGAATCCTTTGTAATTCAGAAACTTTGGATCGGCAAGAAATTCCCTCTTCCGGCCTTCTGCACACAAAATACAAATTCCTTTTCGCCCCTGCATTTTGGCATCCCGGATACATTTGTCCAATAAATCATTAGAATACCCATGTCCCTTCATAGAACCGGAAACCCATAGACAGTTGATATAGAACCAGCCATCTGCCTCAATAGGTACCCAGGCATTTTCTGCCGGAATGTATTCGATAAAGCACTTGCCACGCTCTTCACTACGGTAAAAAACAAGTCCCTCATCAAAGCGTTGCTTCATCCATTCCTTTTTGGCAAGACTTTGCTTACCAGACATAGCACAACAAATATGTTCTTTATCAATATTTTCTTTTGTCACTCGGATGTAATTCATGATTTATTCCTCCTGAAAATTTCTACTATTCATTTCTCCATTCAACCTTACTCTTTCACTCATTTCCACTTTTATCCTCTAAAATAATGTTATTTACCCTTTGTCTTCACCTTTAAAAAACGATGTAACAAAAAAATAAATAACTCCAAATAAAACAATACTTCCAATCATAATACCAATCATCTGATTTACACTTACCACATTTCCATGAAATACCGGCTTACAATCAAGAGTGTCTTTTATTGCTTCAACCATTTCATTCGGATACTGTTTTCTTCCCATCTCGCTGAAAACTCCGTGAAGCATATGATTCTTAATCAATGAAGTGGCATATGTACTTGGAAGATACGACAACACCTTTTGAAGCCCCGACCCAAAATTCGAAATTGGCATATAAGCGCCACATATAAAACCATATCCTGCACTGACAATTGTTCCCACAGCCGAAAGCTGTCCCTGTGTTGTCAATGGAAAGCTAATAACACTTGAAATTGTACTTCCAAATAAAACGAGCAATATCATATCAAATAAAACCCATATTACATCTGCTATACTCATATACCATCTCATTTTAAATAAATATCCCAAGCACAATATGAATGCAAATCCATTGACCATCAAAGAATTAACAACCGTTGAGAGAAAATATCCTAAATAAATTTTTCGCTTGCTGACCGGTGAAACATCAAAATCTTTCCTTGTTCCATTTGCCTTGTCTTGCACCATAGTCAGATTTACACAAAATGTTACAGTAATACAGCTTACTGCCAAAAGTGATGCTGTTAACTGTGCAGCCACGGTTCCATTAATAAGTTTATCCGAAATCGTGATCATATCTGGAACGGCTGACGTAAAAGAATCTCTAAAAACATTCGCAAGAAATGTAGCATACAGAACAATCAAAATGACAGGTGTGATCATCGATGTAAATAACATACCTTTATCTCTAAAAAACAGTTTCCTATTTCTGTTCATTAATGCCAATACTGTTCTCATCAGCGCTCACCTTCAAGCTTTTTTCCTGTAACCGCAAGAAACACATCATCCATGCCACCTTTTACAACTTCATAATCCGTAAACAGCTCCTGATGATCAATAATAAGTTTCGTTGCTTCCTTCGTATTTCTTACTTTTATCTGATATCCATCACGAATTTTTTTATATTCTCTATTCAATGTTTTTATTTCATCTTCAGAAACACCATAAACTGACACTATATCTTGCACATAATTATTTTTAAGTTCAAATGGTGTCCCTTGCGCAGCGATACTTCCTTTATCAAGAATCACAACATACCCAGCATTAGCCGCCTCTTCCATATAATGTGTAGTCAGAAATACTGTCAAATTTTCAGTTTTCTGAAATTTATCAATAACATTCCAGATTAATTGCCTTGTTTGTGGATCAAGTCCTGTAGTAGGCTCATCAAGAATCAAAATTTCTGGTCTATGCAACAATGCACGAGCAATATCAATTCTTCTTCTCTGTCCTCCCGACAGTTTTCCTACAGGTCTATTTAAAAAATCGTCAAACTCAAGAATCTCAACTAGCTCCTGTAATCTCTTATCAAAAGCATTACCTGTAATACCGTACAAAGCAGCTCTATTCATTAAGTTTTCTTTCACTGTAAGTGGTTTATCAAGCACACTATCCTGAAACACAACACCAAGCATCCTTTTTGTCTGTGCGCCAGCTTTGTCAGTTTCAATTCCATTTACAAGAACACTTCCACTATCTTTTTTCAACAGTCCACAAAGAATAGAAATAGTTGTACTTTTCCCTGCGCCATTTACTCCAAGAAATGCAAACAATTCTCCTTCTTTTACACAAAAGCTCAAATCATTTACTGCTTTTACTTCCCCAAAGCTTTTATTCAAATGGTTGATTTTAATTATATCTGATACCATATTTTCTCCTTTTATTTTCATTTTCCTTAAATGCAGTAACATACATTTGATTTACCTTTTTTAGAATCCATACATTCAAAAATTGTCCGGATCCATGCCTTTCAATCTTCAAATCACATTAAAATAGCATTCATATAGCTTATTAGAATATGGCATGGAGCAAAGATCACCGCAAAAATCAACAACAAAATATTGCCACTTGTAATACCACTTTCTATAAATAATAAAGATGGGATAATTGATAAGTATAAGGACTTTCGTATAGAATCCTCTTTCCAGAATATAAACCATCCTAAGCAATACAATATTACAAATATAACTCCCAAAACTAGATAAACCGTTTCTCCTTGTTTAAACCAATATCCTTTATTCATAAAAGGGATTATAAGAAACATACTGACAAAACATCCGAATCTAGCAATCTGTTCAAAAAATCCAACTAATTTATTCTTGTAACGATTTTCTAATCCATCTTTACATGTTATCGCAAAAACAATATTAGGAATCAAAATCACAACAATAAAAATCAATCCCCAGTAATTCAAATATTTATTCATTGTCATGCAGCATACTCCTCGCAAAACCACTTCAAATAGTTGTCCAAAAGACTCTTATCTGTTTCAAAGCTATACTGACCATTATTTTGATCCAGTTCATAATCCATTAATCCATGTATTGTCATTGCAAAACTCACTGCACTCATATCTGGATTTGTAAAATGAAGTAATTTATGCACTTCCATAGCATAGAAAAGCTGTTTCGTTGCTAAAATCATATTATCCGTTTCTTCTGCTACAATTCTTGCTGCCACAGGATTTAAACTTCTTTCAGAATAGATAACCTTATAGAAATTTATCATATGTTCCTGCTGATTCATATTAAAATATCCTTTGACCACCATCCTCAATATTTCCAATGCACTCTTTCCAACAAAAAAAGTCGTATAATCAATTGCACCAATATTAACAGTTTTCTTAGCCTCTTTACTAAGAAATTGATACATTACTTCAACAAGTTCCTCTTTCGATGAAAAATGATTGTACAATGATGGTTTTTTTATTCCAACTTTATCTGCAATCATATTCATAGAAACATTACCAAGTCCTTTATTAGCTGCCAGTTCTAATGTAGCCAAAATAATCTCTTTTTTTCTTGTATCACTCATTCTTGTCTTAGCCATCCTTCGAAAATTACCGTTTAGTTGTATATTAACTATCTTTCAGTAGTTTTGCAATATCACATAGCTATTAATTATACAAGTACAGGTTAGAATGACAAAACTAATAGTTATCTTCTCTTTATTCAGAAATTCTTATATCTACTTTTCATCTAAAGAATTTTCCCTTGAAGCCAAAAACGTTTGAAAATCCAATAGTAATTTATTATTCAATCCTCATTTATATAATATGATTTTTTGATATTTTGATTATTTATACAAATACCATCTCTATTATTAATTGATATTTTATATTCGTTGTCTAAGTTTCATGAACACTAAAAAATTTAAAAAGCTGTAAAATATGATAAGAAAAAACATATAAAGCACTTATTTTCAATCATGATAAAATCATCATCACCTTTAAGTATAGAGAAAATACGTATATAAACCCCAAAATTATTGCTCCTACTACCCCTCTGTCAGTTTGAAATTTAAGGCTCTGAAGTCCTTTATTTAAAAGAGTTCAGAACTTTTTAATCAAGGAGAATCTAAACCGATTCTCCTTTTCATTTACTAAATAATTCTTTTAAGGAATATCATTTTCCCCTAACCTTTCTACCTTCATATTAACGAGTCCACTCATTCATCTTAAACAATTCACAAAATTGCCAAAAAAAAGAAGCTTATTTACTAAATAAACTTCTTTAAATAATCCACATCTAGAACTAGGATTTTATGATATACCATTGTTATAACACCTTGTTGTCTTAATCCACGTAAGATTCGATTTACACTATTTCTTGTAGATATGCCGCAAAAACCAGCAATATCATCATTTGTGACTTGAAGATCAATAAAGATCCCCTTCTTAACTTCTCTTCCGAATAATTCAACCAGATAATAAATAAAAGCACATACGGCACCATTTTTACCATTCATAGTCATTAATTGCTGACGATAAATAGCTTCCGACAACTTCTTACGATAATATGCATCCATATAATCTCTTAATTCTTTGTTTTCACTTAAATATTTCGCAAACAATTTTCGATTCACACGATAGAATACAGCCGTATCACTTTCAATACGAATATGAAAAGATGCTGAAGTAACCTTTTTTATTTCATCTTTTAAAAGTGAAAGTACATCGAAACCTTTTAAATACATAATGTTAAATTCACGACCATCACTTAATATAACACTCGTTTTTACAATCCCATCTTTCAATATATAAATATCTGCCTGATCATGACCATCCATCATTAAATATGAATGTTTCTTTTTTTCGATCGCCGCAAGATTCTTCCCCTCAAAAAAATCTAATACAAACTCACTCATAAATTACCCTTTCTAACTCGTTGTCTATTGTATCATGATTAACATACGTCATTCATTAACGTTTGTTATAGATGAATCTAACAATAAAGCTACATATTTAATGTATCATATCCTACCCACTCTTGATTAAAATCAGTTAATTTTTACAAACCCTTACTAAAATGTACAACCTTGACAAGAAAAAAACGCAGTTTAAACTACGTTTCTATAAGATGTCTATATTCTCTCCAGATAAAGCCTTATTCATACTTCTCACGGCACAGAATTTACCACACATGCTACAAGTATCACTATGATCATCTTCTGGCATACGAGATTGACGAATTGCTTTTGCAGTCTCAGGATCTAAAGCACATTCAAATTGTGCGTCCCAATCCAAATTCTTTCTTGCATCTGCCATCTTGTCATCTATATCTCTAGCTCCAGGAACTCCCTTAGCAATGTCTGCCGCGTGAGCCGCAATTTTTGAAGCAATAATACCTTGTTTTGTATCCTCAACATTTGGTAAAGCCAAGTGTTCAGCAGGTGTAACATAACATAAGAATGCAGCTCCTGACATAGCAGCAACGGCACCACCAATAGCAGCTGTAATATGATCATAACCAGGTGCAATGTCTGTAACTAATGGTCCTAACACGTAGAATGGAGCTCCCATACAAATTTGTTGCTGTACTTGCATATTAGCGGCTACCTGATTTAATGGAACATGTCCAGGTCCTTCTACAATAACTTGTACATTATGCTCCCAAGCACGTTTTGTAAGTTCTCCTAAACGAACCAATTCTTCAATTTGACATACATCTGTAGCATCTGCTAAACATCCTGGACGGCAAGCATCTCCTAAAGAAATCGTTACATCATATTTTTCACAAATATCCAGAATTTCATCATAATATTCGTAGAATGGATTTTCTTCTCCTGTCATTGACATCCACGCAAAAACTAAACTTCCTCCACGCGAAACGATATTCATTTTACGTTTGTGTTTTTTGATTTGATCTATTGTTTTTCTAGTAATTCCACAATGTAAAGTAACAAAATCCACACCATCTTTGGCATGCAACTCAACTACATCTAAGAAGTCTTTTGCAGTTAATGTATTTAAATCTCTTTGGTAGTGGATAACGCTATCATATACTGGAACTGTACCAATCATTGCAGGACATTCTGATGTTAATTTTTGACGGAATGGCTGTGTATTTCCATGACTTGATAGATCCATAATGGATTCAGCGCCTAAGTCTACAGCTGCCATTACTTTCTTCATTTCTACATCGTAATCTTTACAATCTCTAGAAACCCCTAGATTTACATTGATTTTAGTTCGTAACATACTACCAACGCCTTCAGGATCTAAAGATTTGTGGTTTTTATTAGCCGGAATAACAACCTTTCCACAAGCCACTAACGCTCTTAGTTCTTCCTCTGTCATTTTTTCTTTTTGGGCTACAATCTTCATTTCTGGCGTAATAATGCCTTTACGCGCAGCATCCATCTGAGTCGTATATGTAGCGCCTGTACTTACTGTACTTTCATTTGTGTTCATTCTAATTCTCCTTTACCAAATGATTTTTTAAGTGACAAAAAGTGGTGCTCCCATTTTGCCACATAAAAAAAGTGAGCAACCAATATAGGTATACTCACGCTAAAAAACAAAGTATTTCCCTACGTTGGCATTATCCAAATCAGGTTCTAGGTCGAAAGTCATACTTTCCTCTCAGCCTGTAGTACAAGCTCCCTTTTTTTATTTTACAAGTAATTTATACACCAATTTTAAAAGA
>NZ_CATVYQ010000027.1:0-30322 GCF_958348295.1 uncultured Holdemanella sp. | reverse complement strand
TATTTATAAAAAAAGGTTCATTTTATGGTATAGTTATTATTGTTTTATATTGAAAACTAGGAGGATAAAGATTATGGCTTATAAGAGAATGTCTCGTAATGATGCTTATATGAATGTAGCTAATGTAGAAGATGATGAAGATGTTATTGATCTTTTAGAGGTAGCTCGTGCTATTTTTAAACATATTAAATTAATTATTTTTCTTTGTGTTGTATTGGGTGCTGCTGGATTTTTTGGAACAAAGTTTTTGATTGCGCCTAAATATACGGCTAGTACTTCAATTTATTTAACGCCACAGATAAATGATACTGGATCATTGGATTATAATTCACAGATGGCCAATAGTAAATTGGTTACTAATGTCGTCAACTTAATGACGCAAAATAATATCATGTCTGAAGTGGCGAAAGATGTTGGATTAGAAAATGCATCGAGTGTTAAAAATTGTATTACAGTTAGTAATCAGGCAGATACTGAGATTGTTACAGTTACTGCTACAACTACAGATCCAAAGTTGTCTAAGGATATCGCAAATGGAACTGTAGATACTTTTATTAAGACAATGCAGAAAAACTTAAATGTTCGTAATATTGAAATTGTAGATAAGGCTAAATTGTCTTATGTACCAAGTGGTCCAAACGCGAAGAAAAATGGTGTACTTGCTGCTGCAGTTGGATTTGTATTAGGTGCAGGATATGCGATATTAAGATATTTATTAGATAATCGTTTGCGTAACAAAGAAGAGGCAGAAAAATATTTGGGTATTCCTGTTTTTGCTGAATTCCCTGAAGTATAATGGCTAAGTTTATAGATATTCACTCGCACATTGCTTGGGGTATTGATGATGGTATGCCATCTATTGAGGATGCTGAAAGTTCGCTAGAATCAGCTCGTAATGATGGTATTGTAGGAATATGTAGTACACCACACTTTGTTCCAGGACAATTAGATGCTTCTATTTATAATGAGATTGTTTCTCGTCAAGTGGAATTAAAAGAAATGAGTCCGATACCGATTTATTTTGGTGGGGAAGTCATGATGAATAGTGAGTTTATTGATAGGTTGGATTTGGGTTTATATCCAAGTTTGAATGGTTCTCGATATATGCTTGTGGAATATAATGTTCTTCGTGATATTCATTCAATTGATTATAGAGATGATTGTTTGTATGAATTGAAGGTAAAGGGTTTTGTTCCTGTGATTGCGCATATTGAACGTTATTTTCATTCAGGACTTGATTATTCAATTATTGATAATTGGATTGATATGGGTTGTGTATTACAGATTAATCGTACGTCTATTTTAGGAATGCATGGTAAGGCGATTCAATCAAATGCTTTATCTTTATTAGATGATGGCTATTGTGATGTGATTGGTACGGATGCGCATAGAAGTTGTGGAAATCGTATTTCTAAATTGAGTGATGCGTATTCAATTGTTTCAAAGCGTATTGGTAGTGAGAATGCGGATATATTATTTTATGAGAATCCAAAGCGAATCTTGAGTGATATGGATATATTAAATATTGAGGTTGTAAAGAAAAAGAAGCGTTTTAGTTTCTTTAGGAGATAGAAATGGCAAAGAAAAAGAGAAATCAGTTTGATGTAGATGAGATTTATCGTGGGTTGCGTACAAATATTGAGTTTAGTCAAATGGATGAGGAAATCCAAGTAATCAGTGTGGCAAGTACGATTCCAAATGAAGGGAAAAGTTCAGTTGCTTGTAACTTGGCTCGTATTATGGCTGCTAAATATAAAAATGTATTATTGATTGATTGTGATTTAAGAAATGCATCGGTTCATAAGATGATGAAAATTTCAAATCGTTCTGGACTTACAAATATTATTGCACAATTTCAAGATGGTTTGAGTCTTCATTCTTATGAGGGTGTGCAAGAAATTCAATTTGAAGGTGGTCAGACACTGACTGTTATAACATCAGGTCACAAAGTACCAAATCCTAGTGAAGTATTAGGTTCTAAAAGAATGGGACGCTTTTTAGAACAAGCTCGTAAAGAATTTGGATATATTATTATAGATTCACCTCCTGTATTAGTAACTTCGGATTCTATCCCATTATGTAACTTAAGCGATGGAGTTCTTTATGTAGTAGATGCTAAAAATGCAGATAAACGTAAGGTAAAGGCTGCTATCAATGACTTAAAACGTAATGGTGGTCATGTGATTGGTGTTGTATTAAATAAAGTGGATATGAGTGATGAAAACCGTTATGGTTATGGTTACGGCTATGGTTATGGAGGAGACAATCATGGTAAAAAGAAATAGTTTAATATTCCTTACAGCTTTTTGCCTACTTCTAACAGGCTGTAGTAAATCGGGCTTAGAAATCACAAAAGATGATATTTTAGAAGTAGCTAGAGATGATGCGAATGCCACGAAAAGTGAATGTGAAAATGTATCCATTAAAGAACAAAAAAGTTCTTATATTGTTTCATTTAGTACGAATGGTGGATCTTATGAATATAAGATTGGAAAAGATGGGATTATAAAGGAACGTAACTACAAGCGTGCTTCTAAAGAAGAGACTACTGAAACTGAAAAGGTTGAAAAACCAGTTAAGGAAGAAAAATCAACAACTACAAAAAAAGAAGAAAAGTCTTCAACTTCATTTGATGAATCTTCACAACAGGCAATTAATGCAGTATTGGCAAATTCTGGCTTAGAAAAAGATGATGTTACGAATATTACTTGTTCTTTAGATGAGGCTACTCAACAATATACAATCACATTTGTCTTAAATGATGTCACAACTACGGCTACTGTAGATGCGAATTCATTTATTGTTTTATCTACAATTGTTGGATAATTGGATGCATACATTTGTGTATGCATTTTTTTATTTTTGTAGTAGTATAGTTAAAAATGAGGTGTTAAGTATGAATGAAAAGAAGAATGTTATTAGTAAGATATTTGGAATTCTATTTTCTTTAGTTTTAGTTATTTCAAGTATTTATTGCTTATATCAATTGATTCAATTAAATATTTTGACCAGTAAACTATTATTATTAGTCACAATTGTTATCATTTTAATCGACTTAATTTTTGTATTATTACTATGTTTTATTTCTAAAGGTATTGTATCTAAAATTATCAGTATTCTATTAGCTGTTGTATTATCTGTAGGATCTGGCATTGGTGGATACTATATTTCTAAAACGGGTGGTGCTTTAAATAAGATTACTTCTGTGACAAAGAATGCGAAAAATACGGTAAGCATTATTGTAAAACAATCGAGTGATATTAAAGATAAAAAGTCTTTAAGTGGTCTTAGTGTTGGTTATTTAAGAAATATTGGTACAACTGGATCGGCTGCTATGTTAGAAGATTTAAGTAAATCCAATATTAAGATGGAACAAAAACAATATGATAGTATGACAGCACTTTTAGAGGCTTTCTATAATGGAGAAGTGGATTCGATTATTATTAATGAATCAAGTCGTTCACAAATTTTAGACATGGAAACTTATTCTAACTTTGATTCAAATACGCGTGTTGTGTATCAAACTTCTTATAAAGTAAAAAATAATGATTCTGCAACTTCAGTTAGTGATATTACTTCAAAACCATTTAATGTATTGATTTCTGGTTCTGATACGCGTGGTGGATTTGATGAAAATGGTCGTAGTGATGTGATTATGGTAGCTACAGTTAATCCTAAAACAAATACAATTTTATTAACTTCTGTACCACGTGATTTCTATGTCACTACAGCTTGTGATGCAGGTGATGGATGTATGCAAGGAGCTTTAGATAAGATTACACATACAGGTATGCATGGCACAAATACAACAAAGCGTACGGTAGAACAATTGTTGGGTATTGAGATTAACTATACATTTAAAGTTGGCTTTGATACAGTTACTGATTTAGTTGATGCCGTTGGTGGAATCGATGTAACGGTCGAACCTGGTTATGAATGTAATAATTTCTTACATGCACCAGGATTAAGTGTACATGCAGGTGTAAATCACTTGAACGGGGAACAAGCCTTAGGTTATGCTCGTGAACGTTATGCCTATACAGAAGGGGATCGACAACGTACAAAGAATCAACAGCAAGTTCTTATGGGAATTATCGATAAGATTACAAGTCCTGCGATTGTCACAAATTATGCTTCGATTATGGATAGTATGGCAAATACTTTCTCAACAACAATGTCTAATGATGAGATTACGGATTTGATTAAGTATCAGTTAAATAAGAATCCAAAATGGAAGATGGAACAGTATATGGTAGATGGTACGGGTGATACTTTAATGTGTGCAGAACTTGGAGATGCTGCATCTGTTATGGTTCCAGATCAAAGTACAGTTAAAAAGGCGAAGGATAAAATTAGTGCTGTTTTAGCTGGTAATTCAAGCGAAGATGTACAATAATATAGCTAGAGGTATTTACAATGAACAAAGCACATTTGGGTTTAATGATTGGAATGATTTCTTGTATCATGTCTAGTATTATATGTCTAGTATTATATTTAATGATTTCGATTGTGTGGTTAGTTTTGGCTAGTATTGTATTATTGTTAATTTCTTTATTATTGGTTTTTATTGATTCATTACATGATTAAGTATTGTAGGATGGTTTAAAATGGCCATCCTTTTTTTGTCAATTTGCCAAAAAGTAGTATTTTATTATATAATATGTAATTGTGAGCCATATAATTGAATTATAGGAGATTATTTTATGTCTAAAAAAGATATTGAACTTTCCCGTGATGTAAAGGGAAATAGTAAAAAGAATAAGAAAAAAAGAAGGCCTATAAGTAAATTTTTAACGGTGTTTATGTTTGTTGCACTCGCATTACTTATACTTCAAATGGTGTGTTTAAATTTATTGCCATTTAAATTGATTGTGTTAATTTCGGCTGTGTTTATAATATTAGCTTTGATTGTCACTATAATGATGAATTTTAAAGCAAAGAAGTTTTTTAGTCGATTATTACTTGGATTGATCTCTTTGTGTATGTGTGTAGCTTTTGCGTATGGAAATTATTTTATTTATAAGACGAAGGATACTTTTGATGTAGTGACGAGTCTTGCAGATAAAAGGGCTATCACAACTTCAATCATCGCATTAAAGGATTCAAATATTACTTCAAAGGCTGATCTTAAGAATAAGAAGATTGGTACTGTTCTTAAAATGGATAAGGAAGCTACGAAGCGTACTTTAGAGGCACTTAAAAAAGATGAGGTTAAATATTCAACTTCAGATTATAGCAATCTAGATGATTTGGTAAATGCTTTATATGATGGTAGTGTAAATGCGATTTGTTTAAATGAAAAGTATCGTGATGTTTTACATGAGACAGAGGAATATTTTACTTTTAACACGATTACGAATGTTGCTTATCAAAATGTGCATTATGTAGAAAAAGCGGCAAGTGAAAATGAGAGTGATCCGGTTAGAAATATTACAAAAGATGCGTTTACTGTACTTGTGAGTGGTAATGATTCTTATGGTAGTTTACAAGATTCAAATACGCGTAGTGATGCGAATATGTTGTTGACGGTAAATCCTAAAACGGGAACGATTTTGATGACAAGTATTCCTAGAGATTATTATGTAAATCTTGTATGTCCTGAAGGAGATGAAAAGTCGTGTCCAGAAGATAGTAAAGATAAATTGACGCATACGGGTCTTCTTGGAATCAAGAGTACGGAAAAGTCAATTGAGAATGCTTTAGGTATAAAGATCAATTATAATGTTCGTATAAACTTTTCAAGTGTGGTTAATTTAGTGGATGCTTTGGATGGAATTGATTTGGATATCAAGGAAGGCGAAGAGTGTGATATTTTATATGCGAATATGCAGCCTGGACTTAGTGTAGGTAAGCATCATGTGGATGGTGAAACAGCTTTAGCTTTTGTACGTGAAAGACATGCTTATTTAAATGGGGATAATCAGCGTGTTAAAAATCAGCAGAAGGTATTTAAGGCAATATTCAAGCGTATTGTATCTCCTAAGATGATTACAAACTATGGTAAATTTATGGATGCTTTGGCTGTTGCGTTTGATACAAACATTTCGGCAGATGAAATGAGTGATTTTATTAAGTATGAACTTGGTTCAATGCCAAAATGGAAGTTTGAATCGTATTCGATTTCGGGTGAACCTGGTAATGAATTCTGTTATTTAGCACAAACATATGCTTCAATAACATATGAAAATGAATTGATGAATCAAATAGCAAGAGATAAGATCAATGCGATTTTAGAGGGTAAAAGTTCAGATACAGTGAAAGATACGTCTGGATCCATTCAAGAACCAAGTTCAGATAATGTGATTCATGAGTCAAATGATTCAAGTACGGATTATAATTACGATTATGATTATAGTTATGATCCAAGTTATCAAGAATCTTATGATACACAGGATTCATCGAACGAAGATTATTCTGGTTCGAATGAGGGTTATGATTATTATGAAGAGCCATCATATGATGATTCTAATGAAGGCTATTAAGGAGAAAACATGAAAAAGAATATTATTTTTAAGGTTGTTGCAGTTATTCTTTCCATCTTGATGGTAGCTGCTTCAGGATTAATTGTAGTTCAATTATATAAAATGGATATTTTACCACAAAATCTATTCATTCCAGTCGTATTATTATTTATTTTACTATGCTTGATTTTTATATTATGGATCAACATAATGGCAAAGGGAATTGTTAGTAAAGTCCTTGCGGTTATATTTGTGCTTTTGTATACAGTATCTATGGGCATTGGAAATTTATATCTTTATAAGACGGATGGTTTCATGCAAAAGGTTACGGATCACAAGGTTGGTGAAGTAAAGAATACAGTTTCCATTATTGTTAAGGATGAGAGTAAAATTACTAAACTATCTTCTTTAAAGGGTAAAAAGGTTGGCCGACTTAACAATGTCGATAAGGTTGGAACGAGTAAATTATTAAAGGCTGTTAAGAAAGAAAAGGGTGCGAATTATTTTGATCTTGAAAAATATGATGGTGCTCTAAGTTTAGTAGAAGCATTATACAAAGGTGATATTGATGCGATGATTTTAAATGAATCTTATCGTGGTAATATTACAAGTGTTGAGGAATATGAGCATTTCTCAACTGAAACTCGTGTCGTATATTCAAAATCGTATTATACTACGAAAAAGAATGATTCATTGGTAGTTTCTGACATCACTAAAAATCCTTTTACAATTTTAATTAGTGGTAATGATACAACGGGTGATGTAAGTACATTGAGTCGTAGTGATGTGAATATGTTGGTTACAATCAACCCTAAAACTTCAACAATTCTTTTAACGAGTATGTCTCGTGATACGTATGTAGAAACTGTTTGTGATGCTGATGGGGATGTGGCTTGTCCAAATGGTCAAATGGATAAGATTACACATACGGGTATTTATGGATTAAATACTACGCGTGAAACGGTCGAAAAATTCTATGATTTAAAAGTCAATTATTCTTTCCGTGTAAACTTTACAAGCGTTATTGACGTTGTAAATGCATTGGATGGAATTGATTTAAATGTAGAAGAAGGCGAACAATGTGACATGTTCTGGGCAAATATGAAACCAGGACTTCCAGTAGGGTTAAATCATGTTAATGGTGAAACGGCATTGGCGTTTGCTCGTGAAAGAAAAGCTTATGCTGATGGAGATTATCAGCGTGTTCGTAACCAACAAAAGGTTTTACAGGCTATTATCAATCGTGCAATCAGTAGTAGTGCATTAGTAAATTACACAAGCTTTATTGATTCTCTACAAAATGCTTTTGAAACGAATATGACATATGATGAAATCACAGATTTGATTAAATATGAATTACAGACTAAACCATCATGGAAATTTGAAACTTATCAGATTTCAGGTTTAGGTGATAATTTAATGTGTGCATCCATGGGACAAGCTGCAAGTGTACAAGTACCAGACTTGAATACAGTAAGAATCGCAAGAGAAAAGATTCAAGCAGTAATGGATGGAAAATCAAGTAAAGAAGTAGCTGAAGATGGTACACCTCAATATAATTATTATGAAACAGTTCCAACTACAGATTATATTGAGGAGAAAAACGTTACTGAAGAGCCAATCTATTCAGATCAAATTGTTCAAGATCAACAAACATATACTCCACAAACTCCAGATACAGAAGATACGAATAATGAGTTTACAGAAGAACCAGAAAATTAATTTATAAAACCATTTCGTCTATGAAATGGTTTTTTTACTTTTTATGTATTTTCAGTTATAATAAATAAATGAAAAAGAGGTTTTACAATGAATAGTCTTTATAAATCTAATTTATATAAAAATTACAGAGGACTACTAATATCATTTATTGATGTGTGTATTGTTTTCTTGGCTTATATTGTCGCATTTTTAATTCAAAATAATTTTTTGATTTCAGGACGCGTAATCACTTTGACAAAACTACTTGGTTTAGGATTGTTCTTCTTATTGGCAATCCATTTTGTTGTGTTACGCCTATTTAAAACGCAAATGTCTTTATGGACATATACTGGGCCAAATGAAATTGTTCGTACTTTTTTAAGTTGTTTAGTTTGTTTTTGCGTAATGTCTTTTTTTGTGATTCAAGTCGATATTTTTAATATTGAACTGATTGCTTTAGCCGAATTATTATGCTTTGTGTTCTTACTTGGTGCTAGAATGCTCTATCGTATGGCTAGACGTTATATTATGGATCTTGAAAGAGTCGAGAATTGTTTGATTGTTGGTGCTGGTAATGGCGGCTATTTATTGATGAATGAAATATATCATAATATGGCCTATCCTTATAATGTCATTGGTTTTGTGGATGACTTTAAAAAGAAGGGGACTATGCTTAGTGGGAAGCCAGTACTTGGAACGATTGAAGAAGTTAAACAAGTATGTGATGAAAATAACGTGCGTTGTATTTTTATTACAATCTCTTCTGTAAGTGATAAAAGAAAGCAGGAAATATTGGATTTATGTGCTTCGACTTCAATCCCTACAAAAATGATGCGTATCTTAGTTGGTAGTGATGCGAATAATCATATTTCTTTTGAGGATATTGATATCAAGGATTTATTGAATCGTCCGAGTATTGATTTAAAAGTGGATGAAATTGGATCGTATCTTACAAACAAAGTGGTTTGTGTTACTGGAGCAGGTGGATCGATTGGTTCTGAATTGTGTCGTCAAATTGTTCGTTTTAATCCATCTAAATTGATTATGGTGGACATCAATGAAAATGCTTTGTATATGTTGAAACAAGAATTCTTGGTCATGAAAAGAAAATGTGAAATGAAGGATTCGATTGAACTTGAATCATTGATTATTTCCATTCGTGAAAGAAAAGAAATTTATAAATTAATGAAGAACTATAAGCCGGATGTAGTATACCATGCAGCCGCTCATAAACATGTGCCTTTAATGGAAGATCGTCCTACAGAAGCTATTCGCAATAATATCTTTGGAACTAAGAATGTGATTGACGCTTGTTGTGACTGTGGTATTTCTAGATTTATTATGATTTCAACCGACAAAGCAGTAAATCCAACCAATGTCATGGGAGCCACTAAACGAATGACAGAAATGTATATGCAGTCAAGAACTACACATTGTGGTATTCATATGGCGGCCGTTCGTTTTGGAAATGTTTTAGGATCGAATGGTTCTGTGATTCCAATTTTTAAAGAACAAATCAAAAATGGAGGTCCCGTAACCGTTACGCATAGAGATATTAAGCGTTACTTTATGACCATTCCTGAAGCGGCCCAATTGGTTCTACAAGCCGGTTTCTATGCGAATGAAAGAGAAATCTTCGTATTAGATATGGGACAACCTGTTAAAATCTGGGATCTTGCGGATAAAATGATTCGTTTAGCCGGACTTGTACCTGGTCGTGATATTGAAATTCAAGAAATTGGATTACGACCTGGTGAAAAGATGTTTGAAGAATTGGCGCTTGAAATGGAAGAGTGTCATAAAACAGACAACAACCTAATCTTTGTTCATGAAAAAATGGATATTGATTCAAATGTTGTAGATTCCGATTTAGTTCAACTACAAGAATTAATGGAAACAACAGATGATAAACAACAAATCAAAGATGTCTTGATGAATATGATTCAAGACTAGATGTGTAATTATATCTTGTAAATGCTGAGAATATACTCGGCATTTTTATTTATAGCTCCTCTTTTGCAAATGAGTGGTAATTATTGAATTTCCATTCGAATTCAGAATAGTATAAGGGAAACATTCTTTTGACAAATCCATGGAATCTATAAACCAATTGACTATGATTTTATTTGGAAAGTATAATCGATGATTACCGTTGTTGTAGTCAATCATTTCATTATTTACTTCCATTCTATTTTTTAAGATGTTCCGTCTGTATTTAATTTCCTCTCTTTGGAAATTATTATGTATTTCTTGAAATGTTCCTGTACGATCTTACTTCAATCTGTTGCCACTTCCTACATCTTTACAAAACGTAGATACTGATTCTATTGCTTTGTTGAATACACAATTAAAAAGGGCTGTTCATCAGAACCCAGCCCTCGCTTTCCGTTATGTGATGGAGCTTTTGTATAGGCTACATCTTCCTCATTCCAAAAGCCAGTCGATGACATTTACAACTTTTATGCCATCGTAATTTCCGAGTGAAAAACGATCAAGAGTCAGGACAATCTTTTCATAATTATCCTGAATGCTTTGCAGCGGTCTCATCTCTCTTTCAAAGGTTTCTTTTGCCGTCATATCAGCAGTTACCTGATAATAGGTAAGCACACCTTCCTTCTGTGTCACAAAGTCGACTTCTGTAGAACCGTATTTGCCGATATTGACTTTGCCACCCCTTCGCAAAAGTTCGAGATACACAATGTTCTCAATGGTAAAACCAAGATCGTATCGTTTTCTTGGAAGAATATGGTTTCTGATTCCCATATCTACCATGTAAAACTTTTTGTTGATTTTTAAGAGCTGTTTTCCTACAATGTCAATCCGCTCCGCAGGATAGAAAATAAAAGATTCTGTCAGGGCTTCAACATAATCACTGACTGTGTTTTGGGATACTTTTCTGCCTGCTGAAATCAGATAATCAGTGATGCTTTTCATTGACACCGGACTACCGATAACGCTTGCTAGATACCTGGCAATTGTCTTCAGTAACGCAATGTCTGTGATTCTTCTTTTTCCATCCTCTTTTTCTCTTCGTTCCTGACGCTGCTCGATATCCTTTACGATGACGGTATTGTAGATTCCCTCCAAATACTGGTCTATTTTTTCATCCGTTCGGTTCATTACTGCCACGTACGGAATTCCACCAGTTTTCATAAACTCTACAAAAGCTTCCTCTTTTGCAATGCCCGTCAGCGCCATATACTCGCAAAAAGAAAGCGGCAGCATCTTGATCTCTATGTATCTTCCTGACAAAAGCGTTGCAAGCTCACTTGATAGCATATATGCATTTGAACCTGTGATATAAACATCAACATGGTCTCTGATATAAAGGCTATCAACCACTTTTTCGAATGATGGAACTTCCTGAACCTCATCCAGAAAGATGTATGTCATCTTATCCGCACACAAGCGTTCTTTGAGGTAATTGTACAGCGTCATATAATCTTTTAAAGGCTCGTAATCCAGATTTTCAAAATTAATAGATATAATCTGTTCTGGTGCGACTCCATTCGCTAAGAGTCTTTGCTGATACTGTTTTAGAAGTACAGATTTTCCACAGCGACGGATTCCGGTTACGACCTTGATTTGCTGCTCGTCTTTCCATGCCCAAAGCTGGTCAAGATATTCTTTTCGTTCAACCATATCTGTATTCCTCCTTTTTTTCTCATTATAGCATATTATACGTAGAATATCGTATTATTTTCCCTTTTCGGAAATAAATATTTTATTTGCCTTAATATTTTCCACTATCGCAAACTAATCAGATACGAGCCAAAGCACTTTTTCTAAACTTTAGTTATCGAAAAAATTTATTGGGACAGTTAGTGCAGGATGACGGGATTCTTTCTAATTAGCCAATGGGCAACATAGAAATTGAAAGAAGAATGAATTAAAATGGAATGTAAATATATCTTAAATGATGAATGTTTTGTATAATTAGTGTGTAGTTTAATATTGGAGAAAAGAAAATGAGATGTATCTTAATGAATAAAAATACACCTGTACTAGAGGCTGAATATCATAGTGGAGTTGGTGTATTCACGAATATATATGCGTTGTATAATACGGACTATATGCCTTATCATTTGTGTGTTTCATGTGTTGAATTGAGTGAATGGTTTAAAAATCGTGGGATCCCATCCTTTAGAGATCGGTTGGATTTATTAATGCACCGTTTGAATGTACATGCACCAAGTGAATTATTGGATAAGGCTTTTGGCTTATCTTTATCCGATCAATATTGGTTAAAACCAATAGATTTGAATATATTCTATGATAAGATCAATTTCTTTGAAAATGATTTTGAATATGCTCCATTCATGGATGCTTCTTTATCAAAGAATACGAATTGTATTCAAAATGAGTCTTCATTATATTCTCCAAATAATACAACGGATGGTATGTTAAAAAAGGCTTGGATCATTGAAGATGGAATTCGCTATTTATTGAAGGGTGGGTATAAAAGTGAGACACTACAACCTTTTAATGAAGTCTTGGCTAGTGAAATTTGTAGAAGACTTGGATTTGATCATGTTGACTACTCTTTGGCTATCTACAAAGATATGGTTGTTTCTAAATGTCCATGTTTTATTGATGTCAATACAGAGCTTATTACGGCTCGTCAAATTATGGATGATACAATTGATGACTATGATTCTTATATTCATAAATTAGAGTCTGAAGGTATTGAAGATGTTCGTATTAAAATGGAGAATATGTTCGTATTGGACTACTTAATGTTGAATGAAGATCGTCATTTAAATAATTTTGGCATCATTCGAAATGTGAACACACTCAAATGGATGGATGTCGCACCTATATTTGATAATGGACAAAGTCTTAATATTCAATACTACGATGATAATGAAATGCATGTTGTAGGTGAAGGAAAATTCTTTTATGAAATAAAACCCTTTAAAGAGATCATTCAAGTCGTACAAGATTTAAACCGCATTGATATAGATGCACTACAAGATTTACCTGCATGGTTTGACGATTTATTGCATCAATATCAATATGTGACTTACTATTCAGATCAACGTATTCATAAGCTATGTGTTTTGTTGAATCGACAAATTCATAATCTTAAGTTTTTCTTAAGTAGTTGAGATAACACAAGATTCATCTTATAATTGAATCAATCGAAAGGATGTTTGTTATGTTTTGTAAAAATTGTGGTCACGAAATCAGTGACGATGCAAAGTTTTGTTCAAATTGTGGAACAAAAGTAGAAGTCGAAGAAGAGATTGTTGAACCCATTGAGGTTGTTGATAAAACACAAGCTAAAGAATGGTATTATGTAGAGAATAATGATTCTAAAGGTGCATTTACTTTAGAAGAAATGAAAGAATTGATTGAATCCAATAAAATTACGGGTTCTACTCTAGTATGGAAGGCAAGTTTAAAGGATTGGCAAAAACTAGAGGATAGTGAACTCAATCAATTTATGCGTGTGGATGAAGAAAAGAATTGGTATTATGTTGAAAACAATGATTCCAAAGGACCTTATTCACAAGAAGAAATGAAAGGGTTTATGGATGCGGGTATTCTTTCAGGCAATAGCTTTGTATGGAAAACAGGTATGCAAGATTGGACGCACCTAAAAAATACCAAGCTTGCAGGAAATGAAATGCCAGAACAAGAACCTACACCCCAACCTTCTTATTATGGGGTTAAAGAAAAGAGTATTGCCTTAAATGTTGTATTAAGCTTTGTGACATGTGGAATATATGGTCTTTATTGGCTATATACCATCGCCAAAGATTTAAATGATTTATGTGCAAGCCAACACCAAGAAAAAGGACCCGATCCATTCCTTGTGGTTGTATTAAGTATTGTCACTTGTGGTATATATCAAATTTACTATATGTATAAAGCAGGTAAGATGGTTTCTAGCCTTACTAAAAATGGTCAACACCTAAGTGATGATAGTGTTGTTTTAATGGTATTAGCTATTCTACAGCTATCCATAGTTTCTTTTTGCATCCTACAAAGTAATATCAATGGACTCACAAAAAACTAAGACTTTAGGAATAGTTCTTATACTATTCCTTCTTTTATTATTCTATAAATGTCCTATTCAAAGTGTTACAGGCTTACCGTGTCCAGGATGCAACATGAAGACAAGTCTGTATTATCTTCTTCATTTGAATATAAATAAATCTTTGTATTATCATGCGCTACTTATTCCTACACTTATTCTTTTTGTGGTTTGTATTGTCAATTATAAAAATGAACAAAGAGTAAAAGGAATCCTTATTGTATGGTGTATTTTAATGATTGTATATTACATGTATCGTATGATTGTTTATTTTCCAAATAGTCCAATGATTTATTCAAAAAATAATTTAATTTATCTCATATTTAGACACGTATAATGTCAATTAATGATGTATTGTGAAATCAAAAGGAGGACATGATTATGTCAAACATTTATTTCACAATTACAGGTTTAAACCATTATTACGGAAATGAGTTTCTAGAAAAGGAAATGGTCGTATATTTAAAGAAAGATAAGGACAATGAATTTGATAAAGAAGCCATCAGTGTCAATCTTGCAGGACTAGGAAAGATTGGATATGTTGCCAATAGTCCATATACAGTACTAGGTGAAAGCTACAGTGCTGGAAGATTATATGATAAGATCGAAGATGAGGCACAGGGTAAGATCAAGTTCATTCTAGATAAGGGAGTTGTATGTGAACTTGTAGAATAAGGGTAGAAAATAATTGGAATAGGTATAAGTAAGATGTGGTATCAGGGTGACAATAAAGTATTAGATGAGCCAAAAATATATTTAGATGGTTCATACAAAGATTTTGGATATGGATTCTATTGTACGAATTTTGAAAAACAAGCTAAAAGATGGGCTTTAACTAAAAAGAATAAACATGTTGTGAATGTATATTCTTATGCTGAAAATAAGAATTTAAATTGTCTGATCTTTAAAGAGATGAGCGACGAATGGCTAGATTTTGTAGTTTCATCAAGACAAGGTGAAAGACATGATTATGATATTGTTGAAGGGCCAATGGCAGATGATACAATTTGGAATTATGTGAATGACTTTGCGCGGGGGTTCATTTCTAGAACTGCATTTTGGGAGTTGGTTAAATTTAAGTATCCGACATATCAAATTGTATTTTGTACAGAAGCCGCATTGAAATGTCTAGAATATGATAGGAGTTATGAATTATGATCAACAAATATTTTGATGAGCCTATTGTAGAAAATAATCAGATGTTGATCAAAAGGATGATGAAATTATAGGTAGCTATTGTTTAACAAAATAGAAAAAATTATATATTCAATTTTTGTGCACGGACATTCAATAATCTTTTCACATTTTTATTTTAGTTTTGTATAAACTTTATAAACTAGAAATGTTTGTATTAAAAATGATATATCATTGAAACAAATCTAGTTAATATACTATAAGTTTCGATTAATAAGATAAGAATAATGGAGGGAAAATGATAGACGATATTTTATTAGATAAACTTACTGATATAGGTTTAGAAGTTGGAAAAAGTCAGATAAACAAAAAACTAAACGAACAATTGTTGCGAAACAAATTAAAAAAATATATCAGTGAACAAAAGGAATTGAATGGATTATATTCAATGAAAGAAGAATTTGATTTTGAAGGTTTATTGAACTATATTTTAAATCACTTAATTACTGATGTGAAAACAAGAGTTTTTTCAATAAACACTGTTGAAAGAGGACGAGCACGTGAAGAAGTGATTGATAAAGCTGTTAAGTTTTCGAAAGCAAATAATAAAGAGTCTATAAATAATGTTAAAAAAATCGTTGCAACGTGTATTGATATTATTAAATATGTTTACTCAAAAAATATATCTTTACAAGATTATATTATTGCTTCTGATATTGTAAATAGTGTGACAGAACATGTTGATACTAAATTTGATGAATTTAGTGATAAATTGACATGTCTTGAAAATAAAATAACTATAATTTCTCAAGAATATTTACCAACACTGGTTGCAGAAAATAAAATTGAACAAGCTAATTCTATACTTAATAATTGTTTTTTAGACATGTCTAAAAATCATGTACTATATCCAGATTACGGATATAGCTATATTAACGGTGGATTGATTAGTGTACCCTTGACCAAGGATGCTGAACAAAAATATCCTTCTAGTATGAATATACGAGCGGATATAAAAATAGGTGAAAATTTATACCATAATAAAGATGTTGATCCATTTGAATATGCATATAGGCATCAAAAAAATATGTTTGTAAAAGTTACTGATGCAACAAAAATGTTAGGAAACGTCAAAGATCCAGTTCAAAAAGAAGCTGAAGAATTACGGGGTCAAAGTTTGATGGTAAAACCAAAAGAGTTTCCTAAAGCGGCTCCTTGCTCAGTAGTTGTGGACGATGTTACTTATTTTGAATATATTTTGTTCAGAACAAAAGAGATTTTAGATGATGGAACATATGTTGTATCTAACAAAGAACAGAAAAATACACATATATATTTTGAACTTAGATTCAAGATTAAAGGCGATCAAAGGCTTGATTTTACAAGTAATATTATAAAACCAACTTGTAAAGAAAGGCTTAATTACACAAAATTTATTAAAGCTGTACAAATGAAAAAAGGTTTTGGAGTTTATTTATTGGAACAACATCAATATGCAATAAAAGCGCAACCTGAAAATGATTCAGATATTGATACATCTGCAATAGATGCTGAAATTGACTTTTTTGAAAGATTGTGCTTGATTGAAAATTATTTTGATGTTTGTTTTAAATTGCCAAAAAAATTTAGAAAAGAGGATTCAAAATTAATATATGGCATATCTAATTTGATTCAAAATAACAAGAAAGCTTTATCATGGCAGAGTAGAAAATTAACAATAAATGTAGGTGTTGAATCAAAAGATACTATGAATAAGTTTACTAATCCTATAAGTTTGATTGAGGAAGGGAATTGTTGCCTAGAATTATTTGGACAAGAATTAAAATACCATTATAGAAGAGTTTTTAAAAGTGCCATGTTGACAGACTTTGAAAGAAAGTGCCAAATGATGAATTTGTTAGTAGATGACGAAAGATTGGATCTAGTTTTTAAGCCTTTCAAAGATAATACTTTTTTTGAATATATAAATAGAATAGATTGATTAAAACAAAAATTTTTAAATTTAGTAAAAAAATGTGGGGCAATTATTGCTCCACAATCTTATCTAAACTATGAATGAATTCTACAACCATTTTACGTTTGATGTCATCGATTCGAACAAGTTTATTCAAGGCTTCGATTTCATCTTCATTATCTAGACAAACGATTTCTCTTCTTAAACGATCGATTTCATCTTCTAAACGATTTTGTTCTTTAATATACTGTTCATGAACAGCTTTGATTTGATTGTATAATTGATTATCCATGTTTACACCGCTTTCTTTAATCATCATATAGTAAACTAGAAAATAAAACAACTTATTTTTCAAAATGATTTGAGTTTTTACTTTTTCTTTGATAAACTAAATTCAAAGCGATGACAAGAAGGAGTAATTTACTTGTATTCTTTAGAGAGCAAGCGGCTGGTGAAAGCTTGTGTGTAGGGTAGATGAAGGTAGTCTTTGAGTTGAATTTATGAAATGAAGTAGTAAATTTCGTGACACAGCGTTAATGTGAATGAGAATAAAATTAGGTGGTACCACGTCAAGCACGTCCTATGGGGATGTGCTTTTTTATATTTATGGAAAGGATGATTGTGGATGACGTTGGAAGCAAAATATAATCATTTAGCAGTAGAAAATGATAAATACCAAAATTGGATTGAAAAAGGATATTTCACAGCGGGCGATCTATCAAAACGCCCATATTGTATTGTGATCCCTCCACCAAACGTAACTGGAAAGCTACACTTAGGACATGCATGGGATACAACATTACAAGATATTTTATGTCGTTATAAAAGATTAAAGGGCTATGACGTATGTTGGGTAGCCGGAATGGATCATGCAGGTATTGCAACACAGGCAAAGGTAGATGCTCGTTTAAAATCAGAAGGAATTTCTCGTTATGACATTGGTCGTGAAAAATTCTTGGAAAGAGCTTGGGAGTGGAAAGAAGAATATGCTTCTACCATTCGTAGTCAATGGGCTAAATTAGGTTTATCTTTAGACTATAGTCGTGAACGCTTTACATTAGATGAAGGTTTAAGTCATGCCGTTCGTAAAGTCTTTGTAGACTTATATAATGATGGACTAATCTATCAAGGTGAAAGAATCATCAACTGGGATCCTGAAGCTAAAACAGCATTGTCTAATATTGAAGTTGAACACAAAGAAATCATGGGTCACATGTATTACTTTAAATATAAAGTTGTGGAAACTGGACAAGAATTAGTGATTGCGACAACTCGTCCAGAAACAATGTTTGCCGATCAAGCAATTTTTGTTCACCCAGATGACGAAAGATATAAAGACATTGTTGGAATGCATGCGATCAACCCTGCAAATGGAGACAAACTTCCAATCATGGCTGATGACTATATTGATATGAGCTTTGGTACAGCTGTTATGAAATGTACGCCAGCACATGACCCAAATGACTTTGCATTAGCTAAAAAATACAACTTACCAATGCCTATCTGTATGAATCCAGATGGAACGATGAATGATATGTGTGGTAAGTATGCAGGTATGGATCGTTTTGAATGTCGTGAAGCCTTAGTCAATGACTTTAAAGATGCTGGTGTAGTCGATCATATTGAAGAACACTTACACCAAGTAGGACACTCAGAAAGAACTGGTGTTATCGTAGAACCTTATTTAAGTAAACAATGGTTTGTAAAAATGAAACCACTTGCACAAGAAGTATTAAAGAATCAAGAAATTGAAGATCAAAGAATCAACTTTGTACCTTCTCGTTTCAATAAAACATTTGAACAATGGCTAGAAAATATTGAAGATTGGTGTATTTCACGTCAGTTGTGGTGGGGACACAGAATTCCTGCTTGGACAAACAAAGAAACTGGTGAAATCTATGTTGGTATGGAAGATCCAAAAGACATTGAAAACTGGACACAAGATGAAGATGTATTGGATACTTGGTTCTCAAGTGCATTATGGCCTTTCTCAACACTTGGTTGGCCAGAAACAACAGCGGATCTAGAACGCTATTTCCCAAATGATGTATTAGTAACAGGATATGACATCATCTTCTTCTGGGTGGCTCGTATGGCTTTCCAAACACGCTACTGCATGAAGAACCGTCCATTCAAAGACGTATTAATTCATGGTCTTGTTCGTGATACACAAGGACGTAAGATGTCTAAATCATTAGGTAATGGCATTGATCCAATGGATGTAATTCAAGAAAAGGGTGCTGACGCCTTACGTTTCTTCTTAACAACAAACTCAACTCCAGGACAAGACTTACGTTTTGATGAAACTAAGATGGACGCAAGCTGGAACTTTATCAACAAGATCTGGAATGCAGCTCGTTATGTTCAAATGCAAATTGGAGATACTAAACCAGAACTAGACATGACTAAAGGCAATAGTGTAGACAAATGGATCTTAGCTCGTTTTAACGAAGTATTAGACCATGTATCTACAAATATGGACAAATATGAATTGGCTATTGTAGGAAACGAATTATATAGCTTTGTATGGGATGATTTCTGCAGCTGGTACATTGAACTTTCTAAAGCTACTCTATATTCAGAAGACGAAAGCTTAGTCGCCAATACAAAAGCTGTTCTATATACAGTCATGATGGGAATTTTAAAAGTATTATCTCCATTCATGCCATTTGTGACAGAAGAAATCTATTTGAACTTACCTCATGATAAAGAAAGCTTAAATGTTGAAACTTGGCCAGAAAAAGTTGAATTTGAATATACAGATGCAGAAAAAGACGAAATGGCATTAGTTATCAGCGCAATTCAAACGGTTCGTGAAATCAAAGTTGAATACGCAATGAAACCAAGTGAAGACTTAACGATTTCATTACACAACGACAATGGTTATGTAACATTAAATTCAGAATCAACTGCCATTCTAGCACGTATGGCACACGCCACAGTCAAAGAAGATTTAAATACAGAAGATGTATTATCACGTACAATCGAAAAAGCTGTATTAACTGTTGCGATGGATGCATTGATTGACTTAGAAGAAGAAAAAGGAAAACTTGAAAAAGAAATTGCACGCCTAGAAAACGAAATCAAACGTTGTTCAGGCATGTTGAAAAATCCTGGCTTTGTCAATAAAGCACCAGAAGCTAAAGTCAATGCAGAAAAAGAAAAACTAGCATCTTACACAGAAAAGCTAGAAATGACGAAAACACAATTAGATAACATCCTTAAGAAATTAGGATAGTATAAATTACGCTCAGATTTTCTGGGCGTTTTTTTTAATCGACAAAACATTTGTTTCTATATCTCTTCACTTTCCTTTCTTTCTTTCTCACAATAAGAAAGAAGCAAGAAAAGAGAAAGGAAGGGATAGAAGATGTTAGAATTTGAGAACCAGAATATTGAATTTAAGCAAGAGTATGTCCCTGACATCCGAAAAGAGATAGGATTTGAAAATGCAGAGGGCGGCACATTTTATGTTGGAGTACGAAAAGATGGAGCAGTTCTGGTTATTGGCAATCGGTGGTGCAGTAATCATGGCAGGTGTTGCATCCCTCGGTACCAGTTTTGCCATTCTGCCGGAATTGAAAAAACAGTAAAAAGCCAAAAAAAAGAGTTCAACGCATCAGACTCTTTCAAGGGGTTGTCCGAAGACGACCACGGCAAAATATATCGATAGAAGCATTGGTGAATTGAGTTACTAATGCTTCTTTTTTAAACTTTACAAATTTTGCAAAGTTAAGGACATAATGAGCACCATCCTTTGTACAAGGATATATTACCAACTATGTTGACAATAATGATTTCTATTTAATGTATGGAGATTGTTAGATGGATGCTCACATAATATAATCGTAAATGAATTGTCTGGGAAATTACTTACTAAAAGAAAGGGAACCTATTATGTATTATGATTAAGAGAAAATAAAAAATGAATAATCAAACTTGCGATGGATGCATTAATTGACTTAGAAGAAGAAAAAGGAAAACTAGAAAAAGAAATCGCACGCCTAGAAAACGAAATCAAACGTTGTTCAGGCATGTTGAAAAATCCTGGCTTTGTCAATAAAGCACCAGAAGCTAAAGTCAACGCAGAAAAAAAACAACACGACGAAAATCTACGAAAAAGAAAACACAATTAGATAACATCCTTAAGAAATTAGGATAGGAAACGCAAACGCCCAGAGTTACTCTAGACGTTTTTTTTATATAAGTAAAGGATAGAAACTAGATAATGTCCCATATATTGTAAAAATGTCCCAACTATGTTAAAATAGAATCAACGATAACAAGAGAGATGGAAGGTATCAAAATGAAAAAGGCAAATATTATAAATTTAATAAAATATCATGCAGAAAAAAATGATTCTGCCTTTAGAAACGAGGCTTATCAAATAGCGAATGAATTTGATAAAAGTGGGGATTATCAACTAGCTGAATATATTATGGCACTTTTATCAAATGCGAATACTTTTGTTCCACAGATGGAAGAGGATGATTTGGCTTTTGTGAAGAAACTAGAAGTTAATGGAGACCCGTTACCACTACCAGATTGTATCAAAGACGATATAGTGGGAATAGTAAATGCTGCTGGACATGGAATCGGCGTTAATAAGTTCTTGTTTCAAGGTGCACCAGGAACGGGGAAAACAGAATCTGTAAAACAGATAGCTCGTATTCTTGATAGAGAATTGTATATGGTGGATTTTGCGTTTTTGATTGACAGCAAGCTTGGTCAAACCGCAAAAAATATAGCACAATTATTTGATGAAATAAATGGATTGTTTTCACCTGAAAAAGTTGTTGTTTTATTTGATGAAATAGATGCTCTTGCATTAGATAGGACGGATTCTAATGATTTAAGAGAAATGGGTCGTGCAACCACTTCTGTGTTAAAGGGATTGGATAATCTAAATGACGAGGTACTGTTAATTGCGACAACAAATCTATTTAATCATTTTGATAAGGCTTTAGTTAGAAGATTTGATTCAGTCATTGATTTTAATAGATATTCACATGAAGATTTAGTTGATATTTCTGAAATCATATTAAAACATTATTTGTCTAAGTTTAAAAATGTTGGAAGTAATATGAGATTGTTCAGAAAAATAATTTCTTCTGTAGATCCTATACCTTATCCTGGAGATTTGAAAAACATTATAAGAACTTCTTTGGCATTTAGTAACCCGAATGATGAATTTGATTATTTAAGAAGAGTGTATAGGAGTTTTTATAAAGAGGATATAAAGGATCTAAAGCATTTACAAAGTCAAGGATTCACTGTTAGGGAGATTGAAATACTTACAGGTATATCAAAAAGCCAAGTACAAAGAGAATTAAAGGAGTAATTGTATATGAATGAAATTTTACAATTAAAAGGCACTTTTGAACATGGAAAAAATAGTCCTATGGGACCCACCAATTTGCCTAAGAATAAATCTGTAACAGTTGAACACTTGATGAATTTGAAGAATGATTTAATGAATGTTCAAAAGTTTTGGCAAAATGAAAAATTACAAATAAATCCACTAGTGAGTGTGTATTATAACACAGTGGTTGCTAAATCGAATCGAATCAAAGGCATATTAGAAAGTTCTTCAAAGAAAAACAATGATACGATTGTAGGAGCTAAGTTCACAGATGAGAACAAACCAAAACATATTATTACTCATTGTTTAGAAAGTTATAAATTAGAGGCTGCTATAGAAAATCTCGCAAATGTAATATCTGCTGTTCAAAATTATTTTGGTAATGTTATTAGTCATGACACTATAAATGATATTAATTCGAAAAAGTATAAAAAATTGTTCGAAGATAAAACAAAAATCAAAGTATCAAGAACAAGATTTGTTAATACGATAGTAGATGCTTTTTATGTTGAAAAATTTGGCGTAGATCAAGATGTAAGTGATATGGATGAAACGGCAATCGTTACGATTTATGAAACGGGAACCAAAACTTCGGACATCATGAAACAATTAGATATTAATTTTTTAGATGTAAGGAATATTGATGGGACAACACTTTTACTTAGACCTGATCAATATAGGGTATTAATATCTAAAGCTCCATATTTAATCTCAATGGCAGTTACAGACATTTCTAAGCTTGAAAAAGATTCTTTTTATGATTGTGAAGACATTGTTACTTCAATACCACACCCTGGAAATGAGCCGACAATTGGAGTTATTGACACAATGTTTGATGAGACGGTCTATTTTTCTGAATGGGTTGAATTTAAAAATATGGTTGATGGCATTGATTTAGATAGTTCAGATTATGATCATGGTACAATGGTAAGTTCAATTATTGTTGATGGACCAAACATCAATAAAGAACTGGATGATGGATGTGGAAGATTTAAGGTTAGACATTTTGGCGTTGCCAAAAGTGGTAGCTTTAGTTCATTTGCAGTAATGAGAGCCATAAAGGAAATTGTAGAATCGAATAGAGATATAAAAGTCTGGAATTTATCTTTAGGTTCTGCATTAGAAATTAATTCAAACTTCATTTCTCCGGAAGCGGCAATTCTAGATAAAATCCAATATGAGAATGATGTGATATTTGTTGTTGCAGGTACAAATAAAACATCACGATTTAACGCAAAAAAGATTGGAGCCCCTGCAGATTCTATTAATTCATTAGTTGTTAATTCGGTTGATTTTAATGGTGAGCCAGCCGATTATACTAGAGAAGGTTTGGTATTATCTTTTTTCAATAAACCAGATGTAAGTTATTATGGTGGTACTGCTGACAAGAGAATAAGAGTTTGTACGCCATTAGGTGAAAAGTTTGTATGTGGGACATCTTTTGCCGCTCCTTGGATTGCGAGAAAATTATCTTATCTGATCGATGTTTTAGGCCTAACAAGAGAATTGGCGAAGGCTTTGATTATTGACTCAGCAGCAGGATGGAGAAACGAAAAATATAGCCCGCAAAAGATAGGTTATGGTGTAGTTCCAAAACGTATTGAACACATAATCAAAACACCGGATGATGAAATTAAGTTTATGATTAACGGTATCACACTAGATTCTGATACATTTGTATCTAATATTCCTGTTCCTGAAGATAAAGAAAAATTCCCGTTTGTGGCTAAAGCTACTCTATGCTATTTTCCAAAATGTTCAAGAAACCAAGGCGTAGACTATACGAATACTGAATTAGATATTCATTTCGGTACGTTGAAAAAGAAAAAGAATGGGAAAATAGGAATCAACTCCATTAATAAGAATAAACAATCTGAAGATGAAAGGATCATTCTTTATGAAGGGCAAGCTCGAAAAGAGTATAGAAAATGGGATAACGTTAAATTATTACGTGATGAATTGTTGACACCTACAGGAAAGAAAAGACAACCAAAACCAAATAATTCAAATGGATTATGGGGCTTGAGTGTCAGAACTAAAGAACGATTAAATGAAAAAGATGGTTATAACATGAGTTTTGGTGTAATTGTAACTCTAAAGGAAATCAATGGAGTAAATCGCATTAAAGATTTTATTCAGCTATGTCAATTTAACGGTTGGATAGTCAATAAATTGGATGTAGAAAATCAGATTAACATCTATCACATAGCTGAAGAAGAGGTCATTTTTGATTGATAAGGGCATAAAGCGAAATACAATTTTAATTAATTTGGATTGGCTTATTTACTAGAAATGATTGTAATAAGATAATTGAATTATTTTGTATGTTGAGAATGTTTGTTAGTGCTAAAGTATTATCGCTAATAGAATAGTGTTTCGCTATGTCTTTGTTAATAATATAAAATTTGAAAGGAGAATTAATGGAAAAATCAGAAGGAATTCATTTTTATGTGAATGTAGAAAATTTTAATGATGTTGTATTGAATGAGGAACAACATACGGGAAAGGTGAATCATTCTATACATGCACTTGATACTTTCTTTACAAGTATCGAATATTATGGAAAAACAAATTTTCCAAAAAGTTTTGTGGTCGAAAAGATTACTGGCTCTAGATTACACATGTATGTTGTAGAAGATATCGCAAAGGCTTACAGTATTGTTCAAGAAGTGGTTAAATATGCGGGACAACTTGCACGTTATTTAAATGTTGAAATATCAAAATATAAAACTCTTATGAATTTTAGAATTCAAACTGGAGCATGTTTTGGTCAATTTTACAATTTTGTGTTTAAAAGAGAAAATGCAGATGAAGAAACAACGATTGGTTATGCAGCAAACTATGCTGCCAAACTTCAAGGTTTGTCTAAAAAAGGAAGTTTGGCAATTTCATCGAAATTATATGATGCGTTAGATAAAGAAACTAAGAAACTTTATACGAAAATTGTATCTTCAAAGATCAAGAAATACGGAGAAGATTGTTATTATGAAACTCGAATTGGTAAACTGCAAAGTAATTTAGATAATGAAAATTATTTAAAAGCCAGTCAAGATTATGCAAATAAAGTAAACCTTACAAATATGGAATTTAGACAAGCTACTAAACCTGTTAGTTTTGATAAGTTATCAAAAACAGAATGTAAAGAACTTCAAGGAATCCCTTTGTTCGCTGATGTGAGGGGATTCACGTCCAAGTTTGACAGCGATGATGCAAATCTTGATGAAATGGCTATTGCTACGCAGAATATATTAACAACAATGTACAATAAAGTGGAACAAAATCATGGTATACATGTTCAATTTCAAGGTGATAGAGAAGTTGCATTGTTCCACAATTATCCTGGCCATGAATGTTATTTTGATGCTGTTAAAGCAGGCCTACAATTGATTGATGCTGTTAAACCATATGGTGTAAGTATTGGAGTAGGACAATCATTTGGTAAAATGTTTGCAACAAGAATAGGAGCACGTAATGCAAAAGATTACTTATTGATTGGTTCAGTTGTAGTGGAAGCGGACAGAAATGAAGATGAAAATGCAAAGCCGAATCAATTGGTGATTTCTAGAGAAATTTATGAATATCTGAAAAATCATGAAGCTTCGTGGGCAGAAATATTCAAAAAGCAAGATGATTATTACTACACTACTGTTGGATATAACTTCATGAAAAACAAGATTACTCAAAAAGACTTGGAAACGAGCACAAAAAGACAAAATTATAATGGAGCATGGATGAAATAACATGGCCCTGCTGTATGATGATAATTACTATAAAAATGTTGAAAAGGATATCAAAGAATTGCGTAAAGAGTATCCGTTCACAAAAATTGTTGCATATCCTTATGCAAATCCTACAAAGATCGAATTAAAAGTTATTGCGGTTAATAATCGTATAATAAGAGAATGTAATGCACAGGCTGATGACTTCAAGGGTGAATTTTCAAAAGAGATAAAAGTTGTAATTCCTTTTGACTACAAAAACCGAGGTTGCGATATATATGGCGGTAGTTGGTTTGATATAGACAAAATTCCTTTTGAAGATCGTCATTTTTATGAAACTCCTGACTGTGATTATCAATTTTGTCTTGGTGTTCCGCAATCTTTTAAATCTTTAAGAAATGTAGTGCTTGAAAATGTTAAGACTGCAGAACAAATGTTGTTTGCATATGAAAGCTATCAACAAGGAATGACAAACAAGGTTAAGTTAATCTCTTATTCTCACGGGAAGAAAGGAATGGATGAATATGAACGGAATAAAAAAAGATATAGAGCTAAATAAATTGATCGAAGAACATTTTGAAAAACAACTTCAACAGACTAATTATTGGCTATCTTTTGCAGAAGCTAAAAATGCGGCTATAATTGTATTTAATGTAACGTTAATAGGCCTTCTGTTTGATTCGTTGAATGAGAATCATATTATGTTTTTAATATCATCCATTCTATTTGTAGTTTCGTGTCTGATTAGTTTGTATTCTTTTTTACCAAATATGAATAGCAAGGCTAAGAATACAATTGATGAAGAAAATTGCGAACGTAATTTAATCTTTTATGGGGATATAGCTAAAATCGGCAAGACAGAGGAATATATAAAACTAACAATTAAAGAATATTTTCCGGAAATCGAAGATATAGCTTTATCTAAGCTTGCCAAGGATGCTGCTTCAGAAGTGCATATAAACAGTCAAATTACTGTAAATAAAATGAATTTGTTCAAAAGAGCTGCTAAATTCAATGGTTTCGGATTAATTATTATGGCTCTACCTTATACTTGGATGATAGCTTGTTTGTTAAATAAATTTCTTGTATTTTTATTCAAATTCATTACGTGTGTTCAAAGATGTTTTTAAAGTACAAAAATGTATAGAAAGTTTCTAATTATTTGAATTTGCAATTTATAATAAATTTGTTTAAGTAATTAGTTGTTTCAGAGGTTGAAGTTTACCATAATATGAATAAAAATCGGCTTTGGGGAGGCTTGATGCGTATATACATGTAATGCCTCTAAATATTTAGACTTTTGACTTTGAACATGGAAATACAAAGAAGATGAGATAGGTTGGCAAGAAAGGCTTCAGTGAAAGTTTTATCGATATCGTTATCTCTTTACTTAGAAAAATTAATGATGTTGTGAAACAACCTTGTTAAAAAATATTGATTATTTATTTGTATACTGTATAATGAATAACAGAAATGGTTGCTTACGAGGCGACTAGTGAAAACCTTCTTTCTATCAATTAGATTGGAGGTTTTTGTTTTATATATAGTGAGCATAGTGTTTAAATATTTCTGCATAAAGATTAAATCCATTGGTGCATGATCAAATAATTATGTTAGAAAGAGGTTTTGAGGAACGTAAAATTATGAATGTTGTAAATGGTAATAATGAAGCATTTGATATAAACATACCTTTCGTAAGGGATGCGATTTTGTATTATACGATACAACAATATTTTAATAACAACGATAAAAAGACTTGTGAGTTTATTCATCAGATTGAAGAAACTCATTGTTTTAGTTTTCGAAATGGATTGAAAATGAATATTCCTTTATTATCTAAATTACTTAATACTACAGATAAAGAATTTTACGCTCGTTATGGAATGGTAAAGAAAAGTTTCGCTAATTTAACTAATGATGTGATATTAGTAAAACAAGGGAATCAAGCTTATTCTAAACTGTTAGCTATAACGAAAGAAGCTCCACCTTATTTGTTTTTAAAAGGAAATGTTCACTTGCTAGAAGAAAAATCTGTTTGTGTTGTAGGTAGTAGAAATGCTAGTGAAGAATCCATGAAAAAAACAGAGCGTATCGTTAAATCTCTTGTTAAAAGAAATATCGTCGTAAATGCTGGACTTGCAAGAGGTATTGATACTGCGACTCATATTGCTGCATTAGTTAATGGTGGAAGAACAATAGCTGTCATTGGTACACCAATCAACCAGTATTATCCTAAAGAGAATAAGGATTTACAAATTCAAATTGAAAAGAATGGGTTGGTAGTATCTCAATTTCCACCATGTAATGCTATTAATAGATGGAATTTTCCAACACGTAATGGAGTTATGAGTGGCATTTCATTAGCAACTATAATTATGGAAGCAAAAGAATCGAGTGGTGCATTGAAACAAGCCGATTATGCGTTAAAACAGGGTAGAGATGTTTTAATTCCACAATCTGCTATTGATAATCCTTTAATTCAATGGCCAAAAAAATATGTTAGTAAAGGTGCTCGTGCATTCAAAACATTAAAAGAGGTTCTACAGATTTTAAACAGAAATGAATTGCTTTTAAACATGACTGATAATGATGCGAAAGTAAGTGTTGTTGAAATAGATTGATTTAAGTGATGAATTTTTTAATTAAGTTCAAAATATTTTCTAAAATAGATTTTTGACGTAGATGAAATTATATATAATAATTTTGAAAGGGATCATGAATAGAAAAATGAAGGGTATAAAAGTTAAAGATTTAAAAATTGAGTGTGAATATTTTGATTGTGAAATACCTCAAGAGTATTTAGAAAAAGAACCAGGAGGACCTATTACTGATGAAGATATAAAAGAATTTTTTTCTGAAGCAACAGAATCTGAAATTGAGTCCGCTTTATGTGATCTACCAAAATGTTTGGATAGGGTCAAAAAAGTACTTGGATCATAGATGGTATTTGCATATTGTAGAGTTAATCGCTTTTAAAAATGCATTCATATTAATAAACAGTTTGGGGGTGAGACTATGCATTGGGCGCCAATTTGGTATCCTTATATTGACAGGGAAAAGCCAACAATTAAAAAAGTATTAAAACCGGATACTCCACAAGAAATCAGAGATGCTTTTGAGAAACATCAAGAAGAATTGAAGAAACCTGTTCATGGTTTTGTTGATAAATAGCATTTATAATAAAATGTCTAAGAAATTGAAAGGTAGTATATCTCATGCTTGAAAAAAAGGAATTAACATTTGTGGTATTCATTCTTCATGTTCTTGGCCAACATTGGAATATGACAACGCCTGAAGTGTACGAAATCTTGAATACGACAGGTATATTGGATGATTACATTATTAAATGCTATGATGTTTTGCATACGCTAGGAAAAGAATATTTAGTTGAAGACATTACGGAGTTTGTTAGAGAAAAGGAAAAGACGTGTAAAATGGGCTTTTTGTATAAGAACTCATTTTTAACTGTTTAATCGAAATTATATCCACCACGGTGATTATAATAAACACTGGTCTTTTCTAATATTTCATATGGATTATCAATGATTTTGAAAACCTCATTAGGATAGAAGTAGCAACAATAAGAATCATCCATGACTAAAAGAAGTCCATTTTTATCTTTACCAATAGCTTTGTATTCTTCTCCAAATGTGATTTTACAAATTAAATGATCATATTGATGTGTAATACATTGAACAGTAGCCTCATAATTGTTTAGAAGATTACCTTCATCACGTATAATTTCAAAATCTTCTAAATGATTAAAATCGGTAATCGTACCATCATTACCTCTTACATGTAGGCTAGTACGTTCACCTTCCCAATATTCGATAAAGTAGGCTTTATACAATTTACCTTTTGTAAATTTATGATTTGATTTTGCGATGTATCTCATATGCATATGACGGAAAAATGGTGCGCGTGTAGCGCACCATCGGTGTATCTGTAGCG
>NZ_CATVYQ010000026.1:0-30730 GCF_958348295.1 uncultured Holdemanella sp. | reverse complement strand
ATTTAATTTGATTAGATTATTCATTTTCATACTCAATTAATTAGACAATCAACAAGCATAGTCAATCTCCCTATTTAACATTTATTTAATTTACTCTTATTCCACTGTTCATGACTTTGATCTGATTCATTTGGATATATTCAATCGTTTCATTTTGATTTTTATACTGTTTCTCAAATTCATGAATACACTTGTTCTTATCGATTTTGTTTGTATTTAGATCAATGCAGTACAAAAGAAAGGACGAATATAGATCTCTTTGTACCATTGTTCCATCTTGCAGTTTATACATTCTTTGTGACAACGATTTCTTAATGTATTCATCACTCGTATGATCATATTGACTTGCCTTATAATCATTTGGCACTTCAACATAGATTCTGAACTTTCTTTTAGCCTGACTTTGAAAATAGCCTGGACATCTATTTTTTATAGATTTTCCATATCTTTTCTTTCACTTTCCAGTTTTAGCTTTCTTCTGCAGTTTCTTGGCATTCTTTGACTCTGTCACAAAGATATCCCCTAAGCGTCTTAATTCATTTACATCTTCATGGATGGCTAAATGTCGGTTGGTCGCATTGATTCTGCATAGCTCTCTGTGTTTCGTTCTCAATTTCTTATAGCGATTCGACAAGACCCACGTCTTTTTTCCTTTTTTGATAGTTCCATCCTCATTGTAGTTGTCTGGATTCATTGCTCTACGGCTCCTATCCATTGCACGATAGATCCGTCTTTCTTTTCGTTCATTAACTTCAATACAACTTCCTCTTTCCGCAAGATTTTTTAAACCAGCTTTTGTTTCTGTTGTATACGCAATTGTCTGAGTTCCAATATCACATCCAACAATGCCTTTTCCCTTGTTGTGTTTAAAATTGCCAAAACGATCCTGTTTCGGTTTAGATACACCTTCGATTGTGATATGTACATAGACTCTTAACTTACCACGAATCTTTTTACATACAAGACTCGCGTAACAAGGCCTGTATGTTGAAATACAAATGTTGGTTTCCTTATATGTATTTGCCGTTATAGAATCCATGAATTCTGCATGCTTTAAATAATACAGTATGGCATCCACTTCCTCTTGTTCATAGCGGTCTTTGATTTTTACACCAAACTCAATATCCTTGAATTTGAAATTCATTTGTTTCATTATGATTCCACGATTGATCTGTTTAGCACGAATACATGGAAGATCTCCACGCTTTTTAAAGTGAATCGTTTCTCCATCCGAATAAAGACATTTTTCAATTCCACGAAATACATCCTCCGCTTTCGTTAATGCAAATACGGCATCGATTCCATATTTCTTTTTAATGGGAATCATTGAAGTTCTGCAGTAATCCCATGTCACATCATACTGTTTCTGCATTTCCTTCATCTGATCACATACATCTTTTAATGCCTTTTTATTATTGGCATTCTTATATTTCTTATAAAGACTTTTTAGCTTGCGATACCTTTTCGTACGAACAATCTGATCATATCTTTTTTTCATGATTCCAGTCAGTTCATTACCAGCTTTACGAACCAAATCGGCATAATGAAAAATCTGACACTTTTCTACATAAGTCAGATTCGTTTCCAATACGAATACATGTCTATCTGAACATCTACGATAGACTTTCAATTCGGGTTGTATCATTTTTCTGCTCCTCGATATATTTCTTGATTGCAGCTTCACTGATATGCCCTACAGAAGATATAAAATATCCATTTGACCATAATTTTCCACATCTCGCATAGAATCTCTTCAATTCCGGATACGCCTTGAACAATTGGATTGTACTCATAGATTTCAATGTTCGAACAACATCACAAGGTGCAACCGTTACAGGACAGTCTACAAAAATATGTATATGGTCAGGCATGACCTCTAAAGCTTTTATAATATATCCATACGCATCACAAACTTCAGAAAGGATCTTCTTTAAGGTTTCATCCATACCATCACATCTGAACTTTGGACACCATATAATATGATACTGAACTAAATACTTACAATGAGAAGCACGATGATAATTCTCATTCTTCATGATCATTCACATCTTTTAACTGATACTTTTCCTGAATACCTCTACGCATCAGATCCAGAAAAGTGATTGTTTTGCCTTCTTCAACCGAATAGATTCTGGCAAGGTTTTCCAGCTCTTTTTTCCATTCACTAGGAATGGCAATATTGATCTGAACATTGTTTGTTCTAGGTCTAGGCATGATATCAACTCCGAACTATTTATACATATATTATATATTTTTAATACGCATTATACAATACAAAAAGTGGCTTTCCTCCACAGCAAGCTATGGAGTTTTCGCCACTTAATTATAACAAGATTCTAACAAGGCTTTTGTCAAATAATTATCTTCACTCCATACAGGACTCGCCGTATGAATAATATACTTACACAATTTATATCCACTTGTAAGACAAGCTTGTCCTACTTTCAATTTTCCTATTCTTCTACACTCTACATCTAATTCTTTACCCGCAAGTTGATGTATGTAATGATCTAAGCCACCAGTCGCATCCAAACTTTGATTTGTCGTATTCACAATCGCATCCACTTTTAATTTTGTGATATCCTGACGAATTATTTTTATTGGCATAAGCCCTCCTATACAACAAAAGAGCTTTATTAAGCTCTTAGTTTTTCGATAAAATCATCTTTTTTTAAAGGCTTTGAATAATAGAAGCCCTGAATTTCATCACAATTCATTTCGATCAAGCAATCCCTTTGTTCTTTGGTTTCAACACCTTCCGCAACCACTTTCATATCTAAACCATGCCCCAAATCAATCGTTTGTCGCACAATTTTCATTCCACGTGGTTTGGCAATATAGTCAATTAAACTCTTATCCAATTTAACCGTTGTGAATTTCAATTCATTTAAAGTTGTTAATGAAGAATATCCGGATCCAAAATCATCCATATGTAATTTAAAGCCTGCATTGACCATTTGATTTGTGATTTCAAGAATTTGTTGCGAATATAAAGCTGCAGATTCCGTCAATTCAATCGGAACACAACTAAAAGGAATTTCATTCTCTTTTATGATATTGATATATCTTTGTACCACATCACTAAAGTGAATACTTGCACGAGATAGATTGACAGAAATAGGAAGGATCGGTAAACCTTGTTTCATTCGATCTTTCTGGAATCGACATACTGTTTCAAATACATATTCATCAAGTTGAACAACTAAACCATCACTTTCAAATAATGGAATAAATAAACCTGGTGAAATCAATGTTCCATCTTCTTTTTGCCAACGAACAAGTGCTTCTGCACCAACAATTTGTTCAGATGAAACATCATATTTTGGTTGAAAATAGACTACAAACTCTCTATTTTTAATAGCATCTTTAAAATCATTTTCCATTTGTCTTTGCGCAAGTAATTTTTGATTCATTTCCTGCGTAAAGAAGGCGATATTCTGTTTAAAATCTTTTGAAATACTTTTCACAGCCATTAATGCACGATCACACATGATTGGTATCTGAAGACTTGTATCTACATTTTCATAAATTCCTAATTTTATTCGTATATTCTGAATAGGTGCTTCTTCCATAATCTTATTTAAATTGTTTTCGATACGATCCACATCAATTTTTTCTTTACTATGGAATAAAGCTAATAATTGATCTCCCTCATAGCGCGTCAACAATCCATTTTTGATATAGTATTTAAACGCATTCGCAAGGTAAATCAAAACTTCATTTCCCTTTTTTGTTCCGTAAGTTCCATTGATCAATTTAAAATCAGCCACATCTAAAACAACGATATTAAAAATTTCATCTGTCATAAAATTAGTCAATGTACGAGCATGATGATAAAAAGCCTGTCTTGTATATAAACCTGTCAACTCATCTTTTTCAATGGCTGCCAAAGTCATACTTGATTCTCTTAACTTAATAACACTATCAATTCGACTCATTACAATTCTTGTATTATAGGGCTTTGTGATGAAATCAACAGCACCTAAACCTAAACATTTCAATTCATCTTCCTGCGAATTATTTCCCGTTGTCACAATGACTGGAACACTAGCTAGCAAAGAATCTGATTTTTGACGAGTTAAGAATTCAAATCCATCACACACAGGCATTACAACATCTAATAAAACAATTGAAATATCTTTATAATTCTGAGATAGAATTTGTAAACCATCTTCCCCATTTACAGCTTCTAATACATCATATTCATCTTCTAAAGTAGCCTTTAACATTTCTCGATTTAAATCATTATCTTCAACAATTAAAACTTTTCTTCTCAAACCACTTGGTGTAATCACATTGTTGATCATATCCAAATTATTTCTTCGAATATCCAAATTTTCATTCGCAAAACCAATGATAATTTGTGTGATTTTATCATGTTCTTTGATACAACCAAAGTGTGCATACATAAAATGAATTTCGGAATCCGTTTTAGATTGATAATGAATATTAAAATGTTCCGCATTGTCTAAACGAGTATAAAGAGAATTAAACGAAAGTGCAATACGTAACATATCACGATTCTTTTCGTATACACAATGATCAATATATTGATTCATCGCGTCATTATAAAGCATATGTGCAGAAAAACCAGGCAACACATCTATTTCCTTAAAAGCATGAATCTGTTGAGTTTTACAATCAACAATATAGATGTTTTTAAATTCTTCGCCTAGTATTTCATAGATGCGATTTGAATCAAAATCTCTCATAATAACCCTCTTCTAAAAATATATAACTAACCAACAGTATTATATAACCAAAATTTAATTTAGGCAACGAACCCATAAAGTGAAAAAAAGTGTCTTTCGACACTTTATCATTATTTACGGTTTGCGTTTACCGATTTCATGATTTGACGAATTTGTGCTTCACTAGGTTTACGTCCCATTTGTAAGAACATTGCACGAATCATCTTTTCATTAATAGGTGGATTTTCTTTAATTTCTTTTTCAAACTTCTTACGAGTGAAGTAGAAAGTAACCAAGCCACCAATGGCAGCTCCCACTATCGTATAAAAAATTGATACACCCATATTTTAGTCAACCTCACTATCTACTCATCTATTCTACTATCTTTTTAAGCTTTTGACAATACGAATTGTCCACTATATTCAGTTAAAATCACTGAAAAGAAGATCAAAAGTCCACCTAAAATCATAATTGGACTCTTTGCTTCATGAAGCAGAACAAAGCCAAATACATTTGCAAATAAAGATTCTGTGCATAAAAGTACACTTGCACTCGATGCATCTGTATACTTTTGTGCCAAGGTCTGTAATTGAAATGCCAAGAATGTTGCCACTAAGATCATATAACCACAACTCATGTAAGCATGCATTGAAATATTTTGTGGAATTGTCTCCAAAGACAATGCGAAAGGAATTGAAAGTAAAGCAGCAACACTCATCTGTACAGCATTGATCGTAATAGAATTGGAATTTTCGGTTGCATACTCCAAAGAAATAATGTGACACGCAAAGAACAAGGCACATATCAAAGATAAACAATCTCCAAAACTAAATTGGAAATAGCCTTTTGATAAGCTTAAACAAGCAATGCCTAGCAAGCATATTACACTAGCGCCAAGTTGTCTTTTACTTGGCTTCTTTTTCCATAAAAGCCATACAATATATGGAACCAAAACTACGTTTACCGCGGTTAAAAATGCATTTTGACCCGTATTTGTCATGGCCAAGCCAAAAGTTTGAAATGCGAATGCCAAATACATTAACACCCCTGAAATACTTCCTCGAAATAGTGCTTGTTTTGAAACTTTAACATGACTACAAAGACAAACCACAATACTAACTAGGCTTGCACCAATAAAACGAATCATTAAAACGGTTAAAGGATCAAACGTTTGTAAAGCAGCATCTGTGGCAATGAATCCACCACCCCAAATGGCTGCAACAATTAAGCAAACTAAATTTGCTTGTTTTTTACTCATGCGTTATTCTCCTCAAATAAAGATGGTTGTTCAAAATCTTCCTGTTTGACCCAAAATCCATCTTCAACATTTTCAAGCGAATGGATCCACTCAAAACGATCGACTTTTCCAAATGGTGAAGAGAATGTTGATTGCGCATTCATTAAACTAATTTCCTTAGCCTCAAAACGAAGAATATCATCTGCATATATTTCAAATTTTGTGTTTAAATCTACCATATGTACATTCAAAATTATATTTGGATTTGACTTCACAAGCTTACAAATACGATTTCCTTTTGCCGGACGATTTAATGGTGCAATTTCATGTTGTTTCATACGCTTTAAAGAAAGTGTTGATGTTGAAATAAGAACCTGTTCATCACTATTTCTATTGATACAAATAGAAGCTATACAATCATCTTTGGATAAGTTCATTGCCTTTACACCTTTTGATTTATTAGAAACCAATGGAATCTGTTCAACCGGATACATTAAGCCATATCCTTGTTCACTTACTAAAATCACTTGATCATCAGATTTATATGAAAGATTTGCACATATCATTTCGTCCATATTTCCAATTTTCATACATGCCATTGTTTTATTCGAACGAGAAACTTCAAATTCTTTCAATTCCGTACGTTTGATCATTCCATGACGACTTGCACTCACAACATGTACCCCTGTTTTAAAAGCATCTAATACATAGGCCGCAATGATTTTTTCACTTGAATCCATCTTAATATAATTTGAAATATGGCTTCCCAAATCTTTCCATTTTGCCTCTTCAATTTGATAAACAGGGATATATCCATATGTTCCACGATTTGTGAAGAAAATCAAAGTCTGTAATGTATGACTCGCCCCGTAACAAACCAAAGAATCTGTATCTTTTCTTTGTGTCATTGCATCACTTGATGCATTATAACTTCGCATAGAAACACGTTTAATATATCCATCACGAGTTACAGTAATCATACATTCTTCTTTAGAAATCATAGCCTTTTCATCAATCACGATCTCCTTAACTTCATTCACAATATCTGAAAGTCGAGGCGTATTGAACTCTTCATTTACTTTTTCTAATTCATCTACCATCACTTTATGTAATTCAGATTTATCGCTAATAATCTTTTCTAATTCGGCAATATCACTTTGAAGTTGTTTAAATTCTGCCTTCAATTCTTTTACATCCGTATTTGTCAAACGATATAGACGCATAACGACAATAGCTTCTGCTTGTTTTTCAGTAAAATCAAAACGCTCAATCAAATTCTTTTTGGCATGTGCCTTATCTTTTGATTTACGAATAATATGGATAATTTCATCCATAACACTCACCGCTTTGATCAAGCCTTCTAAAATATGGGCGCGCTCCTTTTTTGCAGATAAATCATATTTACTTCTACGAATTACTACATCTTCACGATGCGCGATAAAAGCATCGAGCATCATTGCTAAAGACATCTGTACAGGTGCTTTATTTACTATCGCAATAACATTATAGTTATACGAAATTTGAAGATCTGTGTTTTTATACAAATAGTTCAAAATTTGTTCATCATTACTATCTTTTTTTAGATCAACTACAATTCTTAATCCTGTACGATCACTTTCATCACGAACATCTAATATACCATCGATTTTTTTATTCAAACGAATCTCATCAATTTTCTTTACAAGGTTTGATTTGATCACTTCATATGGAATTTCATGAACAATAATTTGTTTGATTGTTCGCGTAGGTACAACTTCAACTTTAGAACGAATCAATACACGTCCACGACCTGTTTGAAAAGCTTGTTTAATTCCATCAAGTCCCATCACGATTCCACCAGTTGGAAAGTCTGGACCTTTCACAAACTGCATCAATTCTTCTAAAGAACAATCAGGATGTGAGATACGATAAATACTTGCTTGAATGACTTCATTCAAATTGTGTGGTGGAATATTTGTGGCATATCCTGCCGCAATACCTGTAATTCCATTGACTAATAAGTTAGGAAAGCGTGCAGGAAGCACTGTAGGTTCCATTTTCTCATCGGAGAAGTTAGGTGCCCATTCTACTGTATCTTTATCAATATCCTGCAATAAATAGTCACTAATTTTTGCCAGACGCGCCTCTGTATAACGCATCGCAGCAGCTGGATCATCATCGATAGATCCATTATTACCTTGCATATCAATTAAAGGATTGGTAATTTTCCAATTTTGTGACATACGAACCATCGCATCATAAACAGAGCTATCTCCATGAGGATGATAGTTACCAATCACATTACCAACGGTTTTTGCCGATTTATGGTACGGCTTATTGTATGTATTACCATCTTCATACATTGCATATAAAATACGTCTTTGTACTGGTTTTAAGCCATCTCTAGCATCTGGTAATGCACGTTCTTGAATAATATATTTTGAATATCTGGCAAAACGATCGGCCATGATATCTTCTAAAGAATTTTTTAAAACATTATGTTTTATTTCTTTTTCTTTCACGCACTTACCTCCTTATAATCATCTTCTAGTGTAAACACGACATTATCTTCAATCCAATTTCTTCGAAGTTCAGCTTTATCGCCCATCAATTCTGTAACTCTTTTTTCTGCCATCATCGCATTTTCAATTGTCACACAAAGTAATGTTCTAGATTCTGGATTCATTGTCGTATCCCAAAGTTGAGTGGCATTCATTTCACCAAGACCTTTGTATCGTGTAATGGTATAGCCATTTTTTAATTCTGCTTTTTTCTCATCCAATTCTTCGTTTGTATATAGATAATATTCTTTTCCACCTTTCGCAATTCGATATAGAGGTGGAAGAGCAATATACAACATTTCATGAGTGATTAGCTCACGCATATAACGATAGAAGAATGTTAATAACAAGTTTTGAATATGCGCTCCATCATCATCGGCATCGGTCATAATGATAACTTTATAGTAGTTTGAATCTTCAGCCGTAAAATTAGCACCTACACCTGCACCTAAGGCATGAATGATGGTATTCAATTCTTCATTTTTTTCAATGGCTTCAAGACTTGCCTTTTCTGTATTTAAAACTTTTCCACGCAAAGGCAAGATCGCTTGATACTTTGAATCACGACCCTGCTTTGCAGAACCACCCGCAGAATCCCCTTCGACTAAGTATAATTCTTTTCTTCTAGCATCCTTACTTTGAGCAGATGCTAGTTTTCCAGACAAAACTCTTTCTGAACGATTCTTTCCTTTTCCGTTACGAATGTCAGCACGTGCTTTCCTTGCTGCATTACGAGCTTGTGCTGCTTTAATGATTTTTCGAACTAGAGCATTGGCAATCTCTTTATTTTCTTCTAAAAAATAACGAAGATTTTCAGATACCACTGCTTCAGTAGCCGGCTTTGCCTCTGGCGTACCTAATTTTTCTTTAGTCTGACCTTCAAATTGTAAATAATCTTCTGGAATGGTTAAATTAATGACCAATGTCAAACCTTCCCTAACATCATTTCCATCAAAACCTTTATCTTTTTCTTTTAAGAAACCATTTTTACGTGCATATTCATTAAATATTTTTGTGAAAGCTTGTTTAGCACCCGTTTCATGAGATCCTCCATCGCGAGTACGTACCATGTTCGTGAATGAGAAAATATTTTCCTGATACTCATCTGTATATTGGAAACATCCTTCAACAACAATTTGATTACTTTCCCCTCTAAAACTTACTGAATCATGCATCGGTGTATGATCTTGATTTACTTCGTCAATAAATGCTTTTAAACCATCTTCATATTGATATATAACTTCTTTTTCTTCTTTGCGCTTATCACGAACAATCATTTTTAATCCTTTTAATAAAAAGGCATCTTCTTGCGCTCTTTCACAAATGGTAGAATATGAAAAATGAACCGTCTTAAAGATAGTCGGATCCGGTTTAAAGGTTACTGTACTTCCAGTACGATTGGTTTTTCCTACTTTTTCAAGTTTTCCAATCTTGCTTCCCCCATCTTCAAATGTCATACTCCAAATATCTTTTCCATCATGTACTGTAACTTTACACCATGTACATAGAGCATTTACAACACTTGCACCTACACCATGTAATCCTCCAGCACTTGTATATCCTCCATGACTAGTAAATTTACCACCTGCATGTAAAATAGTAAAAATTACTTGAAGTGTACTTACTCCTGATTTATGTTTTCCAACAGGCATTCCACGCCCATGATCTTCTACTGTTACACTGCCATCTTTTTCCAGGGTAATTGTAATTTCGTTGCCATAGCCATTCAAAGCTTCGTCAATCGCATTGTCAACAATTTCCCATACAAGGTGATGTAAACCTTTTGAATCCGTAGATCCAATATACATTCCTGGACGCTTTCTTACGGCATCCAAGCCTTCTAAAATAACGATACTACTTTCATCATATTGTTGTTTTGGCATACTATCCCTACTTTCCAACGTAATCTTTATTATATCAACAAATCAAAAAAAGTGCACACAAATTCCTTCAAACCAATTTGATTATACACGCTATATATACATTATTCATGTCAAATTAAAAAGGTGCTTTTCACACCTTATGCTTAAACTTATATCTACCTTTTCCATGCCCTGTAACAGGTTCAATGATTCCTGTTTCTAATAATTTAGATATTAGCTTAGATACAGCTGAACGCTTTAATCCAACTAAATCCATCACATCACTTCTACCAAATACTCGATTATACCCATATTCATCAAACAGAATTTCAATATGATGAACTGTTCGTTTACTAAACTTTAAACTTCCAATGTCCACTTTTTTGTAGTCAATATCCACTTTTTTGGTTTCAATGTCCACCTTTTCGGCTTCAATGTCCACTTTTTCTGAAAAATATCCACTTATATGCATTGTACGATTTCGAAGTACATTCTTTTCATCCAATAATAGATTTCTAAGAAATAATTCTAAATATTCTGTTGTTTCATGAATGTTTTTTTGTAGATTCGTATAATTTGCTCGAACAAGTGCGTTTCTAAAATACCAAGCATTTTCTGCAAAAATATCATTTGTCACATTAAAACCAAGTGTACGCAAATATTTTATGAAAAAGACAGCCGTTGTCCTTGTGTTCCCTTCTTCAAACACATGAATTTGCCAAAGTCTTGAAATAAACAAGGCAAGATGATGAATAATTTCATCCATCATTAAATTTTTGTAACTAAATTCCTTTTCTTGAGAAAAATCATATTCTAAAGTGGCTTTTAATTGTGAAGCACTTCCATATACAACTGTAGCACCATCCAGCACCCATTCCTTCTTTGTGATATTATATGTTCTCATTTTACCTGCATGGTTATATATACCTTTGAAAAGTTTCTTATGGATAGAAAGATATTCTAAAGGCGAAAATGAAAATGCTGTCTCTGATAATATTTGAGCAATACGCGAAGCTACTTTATCAGCCTCCTCAGTACGATCATCGTCAGAAGTACTTGCAGGGCTTTCTTCATAATAAGTATCAATCAAGTTTTGCGCTTCCTTCAATGTGATCTTACCTTCAATATTCTTGATTGCTGTATCAATTAAATAGCTAGATGGCTTTAGACCATCTACGGCCTGAAGACCAATTGCCGTGCTCCAAACATATCCTCGATTCACAGTATCTAACTCTGATTCTTTAATATATTCTTTAAATGGATCTCTTTCCATTTCAACGCATCCTTTCTAATTCACACCATATATTTTAACATATTTTAAAATTGAAAATTCTTTATATTTCTCCTGTCTGTACTAGATCAGTATATATTTAATATCCGCATTATTTATGTCAAATCATTAATTTTTTCATCCAATTCTCGACTAAGAAGATGAAAACTGCTAAAATAAGTTTCGAGGTGGAAGAAATGAAAACTATTCTATGTATTTTATTAGGTTACTTATTAGGATCTTTACCCTTCGCATTGATTATTGGTAAAGTTTTCTATCATACAGACATACGCCAATATGGCTCAGGCAATTTAGGCGGAACAAACGCCGGAAGAGTTCTAGGTAAAAAAGCCGGCATTTCTGTTATTGTATTTGATGTTTTAAAAGTAGTACTTGCGATTGCGATTGCGACACAAGTATCTAAGGTTGCAGGAATCTGGACAGGACTTGCATGTTGCATCGGACATTGTTATCCTATTTTCGCAAAATTCCATGGAGGCAAAGCCGTCAGCACAATGTTTGGCTTCTTGTTTTCTACAAGCATTTTCTTATTTCAAGATGCAAGCTACTTACTCGTACCATTTGGCATGTTTATAATTATCCTATACTTATTTAAATATGTATCTCTAGCTAGTATGTGTGCAGCTATTTCAAGTAGTTTATACATTACGGCACTTATGCTAGGATTCAATGTTGAAAGCATTTCTGTTATTATCGCAAGCTGGTTAATGACAGTCCTTGTGATTTACAGACATCGTACAAATATTGAAAAAATCAAAAAGGGTACAGAAAATACAATCTCGTGGTTATAGAAAGTTTTTTAATAAACTTTCTTTTTTTATGTCTTTTTCACATTGAACCCGTATCATAGATAATATGAACTATTTATACTATGAACATAAATCAAGCCAGGTCTGTACTGTAAAAGAAGATGAAAGAATGTATCATGCTTGTTTAAGCACACATAATTACTTAAATGAAATGTGTCTAATGAATGGATCTAGCCTAAAAGGAAGGCAAGAAGCCTTTATCTATCAAATGAAGACCAAAAAATTCATTCCCGTTGTTGTGAATATTTCAAAACATGAAGTCTACTTTCCAAACAAATCAAAAAAAGCACATGACTGTATATGGATCAATTATGCCAATATCCAAAATGTCATGTACTATCATTCCTATTGTAGAATTTCTTTTAAGGATGGTACCTTCTTAGATTGCGACCATCCCAAAAGAATTCGCAATTCAATGCACCTTATATTTCGCTTTTTAAATAAAAATACACCGTTTTAAACGGTGTGTTAGTGGCATCCTCCGCCACATGATGAGCAATCATGTGAACAACTAGATTGTTGCATTTGTTCTTCATGACGAAGTGTATTTACACCAAGTCCCTCAATACATACAGTAGCATTATCTGCTAAATTCGATACTTCCACGATTGTACATGCAGGGAATGGTTCATCCACAAAGTTTTTAAATGTATTCAAGAACGCATCTTTATCCTCGATATTCTTTAAATATACTGTAAACTTCACAACATGATGAAGCTGTAAACCATAGTTTGATAAAACATCAATTACTTTATTGATAGCTGTAATTGTTTGTTCCTGAATGCTTTCTCCTAAACCTGTTTGACCACTTAAATAAAAGAAGTCTCCCAATTGAACCATATTTGAAACACATGGTGTTCCTTCTTGTTTTCCTGCTGATTTTAAAAATATATTCATAGTTAAATTCCTTTCTTCTTCTATTATATAGAATCTATATCATCTTCTAAAGTGTTTTGCACTAAAATTTCTCTTGGTTTGCTACCTCTTGAAGGACCAATAATGCCATTCGCCTCTAAAACATCCATTAATCTAGCTGCTCTTGAATAACCTACAGAAAATTTTCTTTGAATCAAAGATGTACTTGCCTTTCTAGATGCAATCACAAAACGTTTCACTTCCTCATATAAAGGATCTGCCGTTACATTTCCTGCTTCATTTCCTTGATTCTGCAAATCTTTTAATTGAATAAAAGCATCATCATATTTAGGCATAGCTTGTGACTTTACAAAGGCACAGATGTTATTGACTTCATCATCCTTGATGAAAACACCTTGAATACGTCGAGGACTTGTTTCACCATTTGGCAAATACAACATATCTCCATTTCCAAGCAAACGCTCAGCACCAGCTTGATCCAAAATCGTTCTTGAATCCACAGCTTGTGATACCGCAAAGGCAATACGACTAGGAATATTTGCCTTAATCACACCTGTAATGACATCCACACTCGGTCTTTGTGTGGCAACAATCAAATGAATACCTGCTGCACGTGCAAGTTGTGTAATTCTTTGAATGCTCGCTTCTACTTCTTTAGCAGCCACCAACATCAAATCGGCAAGCTCATCAATAATAATGACAATACGAGGTAAAACTTTTAAATGTTCATCATTATGCGATAAAACATATTCATTATAAGCCGTGATATTTCGAACTCCTAACTCACCAAATAAATCATAACGCCGATCCATCATTTCGACGATAACTTTTAAAGCTTTATTGGCAAGATCTCCATCTGTGATGACTGGAGATAATAAATGTGGTACATCATTATAGGGTGTAAACTCTACTTTTTTAGGATCAATCAAAACCAATTTTACCTCATCTGGTTTTGTACGCATTAATATTGAAGAAATAATCGCATTTACACATACTGATTTACCACTACCTGTAGCACCCGCAATTAATAAATGCGGCATACGATTTAATTCGCCGTATACATTATTTCCCATTAAATCTTTTCCTAAACAGAAAAGCAACTTCTTGTCTTTCATAGATTCAGGAATTGTACGCATCAAATCCTTCATCTGTACACTTGTCTTTTCGACATTTGGAATTTCAATTCCTACACTTGCCTTACCTGGAATTGGAGCTTCAATACGAATATCTTTAGCTGCAAGCCCCATTTTAATATCATTCTGTAGGTTACTAATTTTATTAACACGAACACCCAATTCAGGTTTAATTTCAAACTTAGTTACACTTGGCCCAATATGAATCTGTACTAGATTTGCTTCAACACCAAATTCATGCAAAATTTCAATCAGCTTTTCGCCTTTTTCCTTAGCTGTTGTTACATTCGCATTGGATCTTGACTTTCTTTCCATATCATCCAAGACATTTAACTTAGGAAGTTTATAGTTTTTAAAATCTGAATTTTCATCTACCACATAATGTTTTGGTGAAGCCTTCTCTACAACATTCTCATTAATAACTGGTGACTCTTTTTTTTCAACCACTTTCTCTTTCGGCTCGTCATCTACATCAACCATAAAAGTAGGTTTTCTAGGTTCTAAATCACCAATAATTAATGATTCTTTTTCCTTTTCTTCATTTACTGGATCCAATGTTACTGGTTTGATTGGATCCGCATTGATAATTTGAAAACTTGATTCATTAGCATCTTCATCTTCAAAAATAAAATTTTTTCGATCAATAGATACTGGAGTTTCTTTAACTGGCGAACTTTTCATCACCTTTTTTGGTTTTCTTTCATAGCCAGTGATTTTCTCATAACCAAACATCAAAATGGCTAATATAAAAAACAACAGTACCATAATATAGGTTCCAGAATAATCAAATAAAGACTGGAAAATACACAGCAACAAAGCTCCAACTAAACCAGAATATGTTTTTAAATGCCCCATAATAATACTAGCAGCATTTTTCATGACATATTCTAGTCCGTAACTGCCTGGATGAGGTTTGAATTCTAAAATTGAAGAAACCAAACTTAATCCAAGTGCTAAAAACAAGATTCCAAACAAATAACGTTTACGAATGAAAGACTTGTCCTTATGGAATATTAGCACAGAACAATACGTAGCTATTAATATAAACAATCCATTTGTCAAAGCTCCAAATAAAAATTCAAAGAAATGTTTTAAAAAGGCTCCCACAACGCCAAATTCTAAAACGGCAATAATACTAATACATATCATACAAATAAGGAAACACAAACGAAATAAGTTTGAATGCAACCAAGACGTTTGTGTTTTCTTTTTCGTAGATTTTCGTCGTGTTGTTTTTTTTCTGGCTTTAGCCATACTCTACCCCACTTTCTACTTATTTAAGTTGATTTCTAAAATAACCGGTAAAATCATCGGTCTTTTTGCGGTTTGTTTATAAAGATATTTAGAAACTCTATCACGAATCACATTTCTCGTTTCTAAGTTATCATAAGTTTTATTCTCAACCGCTTCTGTAATTGTATCCTCCATGATTTTTGCGACATCACCAGTAATATATTCTGCGTCACGCAAATAGATCAGTCCACGACTTTGAACATCAGGACCATTTATAATTTTCTTTGTTTTGGCATTAATACCAATCGCCAAAATCATTACACCATCGGTACTTAATGTTTCACGATCTTTTAATACAACACCAGCCATATCCCAGTTTTCTTTTCCATCAATCATAGTTTCATGTAATTCCAATTCCATAGAACAAGAAACTAATTTACGATTTTCAAAAGTGGCAACCTGACCATTATCTAAAATGATAATACGGCTTGGATCGTAGCCCATTTCTACCGCAATCTGAGAATTCATGTGCAATAAACGATATTCACCTTTGATTGGAATATAGTATTTTGGCTTTGTAAGGAAAATCATCATTTTTAAGTCTTCTTTACTAGGGTGCATAGTCAAAACATTTTTATCTAAGACAATGATTTCCCCTTCTTTTTTATAGATATCATTCTCCATGCTCTTAAATTCATTTTCAACACCCGGAATCACTGGACTTGCAACCACAATAACATCATCCTGATCAAATACAATCGATTCTAATTCGTTATTAGCAATGTTATTGATTGTTTTAAATAAATATTTACCTTGTCCAGAAATGATCACAACAACATCTTTCATAGAATTATCAAATTCATTCGGATCAATCACAAGTGATGGATCTACTTCATATCCAATTTCTTTTAAGCGTTCTACTAAATCACGTAATTCTTTTGAGTAAAACACCATTTTACGATGACTTGTCATACAACAATCAATGATTTCCTGAATACGATATACACTTTGTGTATAAACACTGACAAAGACACGTTGATTCTCATGTAATTCTAGAACCTGCAAAAATTTTGGTGAAATACGATGACTTGGTGAAGTGTGACCACTTCTTTCAGCACCCTTACTTTCTTGGAGTAGCACCAATACACCTTCGTTGCCAAGTTCAGAAACTGTTGTAAAATCAGCTCTATAAGCATCTTCTAAATCATCGTAGTCCTCAATGAACTCTCCTGAATATACAATATATCCTTGATCTGTTCCAATCGCAAGACCAAATGTTCCTGGATATGCGTGTGTAATTGGAAAAAAGACCACTCTACGTTTACCAATACGTTTTTTATCATTTCGCTTTACAGCATGTACACGCACGCCTGTAATATGTTCTTGGCGAATCATTTTTTGTACTTCTTTAACAGCAAGTGGAGCTGTATATACATCACAAGGGACTTGTTTTAATAAATATGGTAAAGCTCCCATAACATCATCATGACCATGTGTAATAAAAATACCAACAACACGATCTTTGTTTTCAACTAAATATGTAAAATCCTGGATTATAAATTCAATACCTAATGATTCTTTATTATCTGGAAATTTGATTCCAGCCTCAATTACATAGATGGATTCATCCACCTCCACACAGAACAAGTTTTTTCCATCTTCATCTAAACCACCAAGGGCGAAGATACGAATCTTTTCCGTCAATGAAGGCATTTTTTCTTCTCTCATATTATCTCCTTTTAATATTATTATTTTTTTCTAAATTATATCACACTGCTACGCCATCTAAAGAGAAAGTTTTCGCATCTAAGATTTTTACTTCAACAAAATCTCCAGGTTGAATGTTTTCTCCTTTAAAGTTAACTAGCTTTTGTGTATCTGTATATCCCGAATATACATTTTCATCTTTTTTACTAGGGCCATCCACTAATACAGTTACTGTACGACCAACATAAGCCTTGTTCTTCTCTAATGCTAAATCATTCCATGTCTTATTTAATTTAGCCAAACGTTTTCTTTTTGTCTCCATATCAATGGAATCTTTCATACGACTGGCTGGTGTACCAGGTCTAGCTGAGAAGATAAAAGTAAACGCATTGTCATATTTACAATAACGAACAACATCTAGAGTATGTTCAAATTGTTCGTCTGTTTCATTTGGGAATCCCACAATGATGTCAGTTGAAACTGAAACATTTGGAATTGTATTGATAATTTTATCATATAAAGCTAAATAAGATTCTTTTGTATAACGACGTCCCATCAATTTTAAAACATCATCATCCCCTGATTGTAATGGTAAGTGGATAAATGGCATGATATTATCATATTTTGCGATGATATCAATCATCTTTTCAGAAAAATCCCAAGGATGACTTGTAGTGAAACGAACACGAGGAATACCAATTTTTGCTACTTCTTCTAATAAAGTCGCAAAATCCTGTTCATTATCCATATCTTTTCCATACGCATTTACATTTTGCCCAAGCAATGTGATTTCTTTATATCCCTCATCCTTAAGTTGTTGAACTTCTTTTAAGATTTCTGACATTTTTCTCGAACGCTGTTTTCCACGTGTATATGGAACAATGCAATATGTACAGAATTTATCACAACCATACATAATGTTGACCCAAGCCTTGAATGTGCCAAAACGATGTACCGGCAAATTTTCGTAAACTTCTCCTTCTTTCGAATAGATTTTTACAATCTTTTTACCGTCATACATACAACTATAAAGCATGCTAGGTAGTTCTTGAATATTATGAGTTCCAAATAACAATCGAACTTGTGGATATTTAGTTAATAAAGTTTCTACTAAACCTTCTTCTTGTGCCATACAACCACAAACACCGATAATTAAATCTTTATTTTCGCGATATAGACGTTTAAAGTTACCAATCTCACCTAATACTTTTTCTTCAGCATTTTGACGAATTGCACAAGTATTGATGATAATCACATCACTATTTTCCGGTGTTTCATTAGGTGTAAATCCTAATTCATCCAAAATACCTGCAATAGTTTCACTGTCACGCTCATTTGCCTGGCAACCATAAGTTGAAATAAAATATGTTTTACCTCTTCCCATCATGCGAGCTGCTTCTGGAATGGTAAATGTATCAATACGATCGATTGTTTTTGTAGTACGTTTTTGTGCTTCTTTTAAATCGGGTAAAACCCATCCTGGTTTTTGTTTCATATGTTCTCCTTTCGAAAAAAAATGCCAAGCATCAAGCTTGGCAAATGTTTTAAATTTGAATTACTGGTTGATTGCTCCAACTGGGCAAGTTCCTACGCATGAACCGCAGTCGATGCAAGTTCCTTCGTCACAAACTGATTTTCCTTCATCATCTAATGAAAGAGCTCCAACTGGACATCCTCCTACACAAGCACCACATCCGATGCAAGCATCTTTATCGATATTTACTGCCATTGTTATTTCCTCCTTGTTTAATAATTTATACTCAAATTATACTATATCCTAGAAGTGAATCAAGACAGTTTAGTAAGTGCAGGCTTACCGTAATTCATTTACCAAACTAAAAAATTGAAGTCGGGACTAAAGCCCGACATTTTTATTTTGCGTATTCCTGGGCACGTGTCTCACGAATAACATTTACCTTAATTTGACCTGGATATGTCAATTCAGATTCAATCTTATCACGAATATCACGAGCTAATTTTACACAAGTCAAATCATCAACATGTTCTGGATTAACTAGAACACGAATTTCACGACCTGCCTGAATCGCAAACGCATTTGAAACGCCTTCAAATCCATTCGCAATCTTCTCTAAGTTTTCAAGACGGTTAATATAAGCCTGAGCACTTTCTTTACGCGCACCAGGTCTTGCAGCACTAATCGTGTCCGCTGCGATAACCAAATGACTTGTTAAGAACTTAGGTTCTACATCACCATGGTGAGAATGGATTGCATTTAATACAATTTCTTTTTCCCCATGTTTTTTACAGAATTTGTATCCCAATTCAACATGAGAACCATCTTGCTGTTCAATATTCAATGCTTTACCAATATCGTGTAACAAACCAGCACGTTTGGCAATTTGTTGATTTAATCCTAGTTCAGCAGCCATGCATCCAGCAATATAAGCTACTTCCATAGAATGCTGTAATGCATTCTGTCCATAAGAATATCGATACTTCAAAGTACCAATCAATTTCACAATTTCACGGTCAATTCGGCCAATACCCAATTTGAAGATAGCATCTTCTCCAGCCTTCATGATTTCTTGATCGATTTCGCTTTGGTATTTTTTAACAACATCTTCAATACGTCCAGGTTGAATTCTTCCATCACGAATCAAATGTTCCAAAGCCAAGCGAGCAACTTCACGACGTACTGGATTAAAGCATGTAATCGTAATCAAATCCGGTGTATCATCAATGTTTAATTCAACACCAGTTGCTTGTTCAAAGCAACGAATGTTACGACCTTCACGCCCAATAATACGACCTTTCATTTCTTCACCAGGTAAAGATACAACACTAACTGTCTTTTCTTGTGTTTCTTGTTGAGACATACGTTCGATTGCTAAAGCAATAATATTCTGTGCTTTTTCGTTAGCCGTTGCTTTTGCCTCATCCTCTTTATCTTTGATATACGCAATTGTTTCATGTTCCATTTTCTTTTCTACAATTGCAAATAATTCATCTTTAGCTGCCTGACTCGACATTTTGGCAACATTTTCTAAAACAACAACTTGCTTGTCGATTTCTTCTTGTAATTTCTTTTCTTTTTCGTCTAATGATGTCAGTTTGTCAGCAACACTCTTCATCTTTTCATTAATCTGACGCTCTTTTTGATTTAACGCTTCATCACGAAAATTCAAGTTATCTTCTCTACGTAATAACTTGTTTTCTAATTCCATTGATTCTTGTTTACGTTCTTTAATTTCTTTTTCAGCTTCTACACGCAAATCATGAGCTTGTGTCTTTCCGTCTAGCACAGCTTGTTTCACGCGAGATTCCGCTTCATTTTGAGCTTCTTTTAAAATCTGTTCTGCTTTTTGCTGATTCTTATTTAAACCTGCTTTTGATAGTCCGACCATACAACCAGACCCAATTGCAAGACCTGCGACACCAGACAAAACGATCCATAGTACATCCATACTATTTCCTCCTTTTCGTCCTTTGTTCTAGGTAAAACCAAAAATATTATACACGAAAATAAGTATAAAGTCTATTGTGTCAAATTCTAAAATAAAAGATGTTTGTCTTAACAAACACCTTATAAAATTGTACGAACCACAAAGAATCCCAAAACTATGACTCCTAATACAATACGATACCATCCAAATACTTTGAAATCATGTTTTTTAATATAGGACATCAAGAAACGAATCACAAAAATTGATACGATAAAGGCTCGGGAGTTTGACACCCCTTTTCACAACTGATTTTAAACATAGCGCTTAAACAAGCGCTTTTCTTTTACTTTTTTTGTCAAATTATTTGTTTTTGTATATCGTATTACCTCGTATTCTGTGATATAATTGTATTAGGTGATATTTATGCGTGTTACAACTACTAAATCTAAAACAGATGAATCTTTTTATATCAATTATGCTTTCATCAACGAAAAAGGAAAAAGCACCTCAAGAATCTACAAGAAGCTCGGTAAACTTTCTGAACTTTCTAAAAAGCTGAATACAGACAGAGATGGTGTCATGGCCTGGGCAAAGGAACAGGCTCGTATAGAAACTGAAAAATATAAAAAGGAAAATGAATCAGTTTCTATCGCTCTTAGTCCTAATATTCCAATCAAGAAGGATCAGCAGCACACTTTCAATTGTGGCTATCTTTTTCTACAAAGCATTTATTATTCTCTACATTTGGATAATATCTGCAGAAACATCAAAAACAGACATGATTACGAATACGATTTGAACGCAATTCTTTCCGATCTGATATATGCTCGTTTTTTAAACCCAACGAGTAAGTTAAGTTCATTTAAGTATTGTCATTCGCTTCTTGAACAACCTACTTATCATTTACACGATATCTACAGAGCATTAACTGTTCTAGCTGAAGAGAGTGACTATATTCAGGCAGAGCTTTACAGAAATTCAAACTACATCCATAAAAGAAATACACGCGTTCTTTATTATGACTGTACAAATTATTATTTCGAAATCGAACAGGAACGTGGAGATGCCAAGTACGGTAAAAACAAAGAAAACAGACCAAATCCAATAGTAGGTATGGGACTATTTATGGATGCCGACGGATTTCCTTTATCATTTGATTTGTTTCCTGGGAACCAAAATGAACAGCTGACATTAAAAGACCATGAACATAAAGTCATCAATGATTTTCAATGTTCTCAATTCGTTTATTGTTCTGATAGTGGACTTGGTTCTAAGAAAAACCGTCTTTTGAACACAACAGGCGGAAGAGCTTACGTGATTACACAATCTCTTAAAAAGCTAAAAAAAGATGTTCGAGAAATAGCTTTATCTACATCACAATACAGAAAGATTGGTTCCAACAAATTCATTGATTTGAATGACCTAGACGAAGAAGATCCAGAAGTTTTTAATTCTATCTACTACAAAGAAATTCCATATGACAGTAACGAGCTTTCTGAAACTTTAATTGTGACTTATTCGCCTAAATACAGAAAATATCAAGCATCTATACGTCAGAATCAAATACAAAGAGCTCAAAAAATGATCACAGATAGCGGCAAGCCAAAAAAGAATCGTAAAAATCCTAACGATCCTGCTAGATTTCTTAAAAAACAGTCCTTCACAGACAATGGCGAATTAGCTGAAGATGAAATCTGGCGAATCGACCAAGAAGTTATTGAAAAAGAAGCAATGTATGATGGATTCTATGCCGTCGTTACAAATCTTGATGACGATGTTCAAGATATAATAGCCATCAACAAAAGAAGATGGCAGATTGAAGAATGTTTTAGAATTCTAAAATCAGATTTCGATGCCAGACCCGTTTATTTAAGAGACAATGATAGGATCAAAGCTCATTTCCTTATTTGTTTCATGGCCTTATTATTCTTCCGAATTCTAGAAAACAAACTAGAATATAAATATACAGCAGACAAAATTGTGGACACCATGAAAAAGATGAATCTTACATTATTAGAAGGATATGGATACATCCCATCCTATACAAGAACAGATATTACAGATGATCTTCATAAATTGTTTGGATTCAGAACAGATTACCAAATAACAAAAAAGCAGAAAATGAGAAACATCATACATCAAGCAAAAGATAAGAAAAAAATACTATAATCCGCAACAACGCAAAAAAGTGGCTCAAAGCCTTTATACTAGGGCTTTGGACCACTTTATTTCTTTTCTGGCTGTCAAAGACAGGATATTATACACGAAAATAAGTATAAAGTCTATTGTGTCAAATTCTAAAATAAAAGATGTTTGTCTTAACAAACACCTTATAAAATTGTACGAACCACAAAGAATCCCAAAACTATGACTCCTAATACAATACGATACCATCCAAATACTTTGAAATCATGTTTTTTAATATAGGACATCAAGAAACGAATCACAAAAATTGATACGATAAAGGCTACAATCATCCCAAATGCAAGAATAAAAAATTCTAACAAACTAAAAGAGAAACCGAATTTTATCAATTTTAAAAGACTTGCCCCAAACATAACAGGAATTGCCAAAAAGAAAGTAAATTCAGCAACAACAGCACGACTTACACCAATCATTAGTCCACCAATAATCGTTGAACCCGATCTAGATGTTCCTGGCAAAACAGCAGCCACAACTTGAAATAAACCAATAATCAAAGCATCTTTATAAGATATGGCATCTAAACTAGTAACGCTAGGACGCATATTCTTATTACGATTTTCAATATAAATAAATGCAACACCCACTAAAATCAACATCACTGCAACTACAAAGCCATTATATAGATGTTCATCAATCCAATCATCTAACAATAATCCGATAATTGCAGCAGGCAATGTAGCCACTAAAATTTTTGACCATAAGATCCAAATGGATTTAACTGGAATATATTTCCCTTCTTTATTTTTTCTAAAAGGAAATATTTTGTTCCAATACAATAAAACAACTGCAAGAATTGCACCTAACTGGATAACCACTAAAAACATATTCCAAAATGAATCCGATACATTCATAGGCATGATTTCTTCTAATAAAATCATATGTCCCGTTGAACTCACTGGTAGCCATTCGGTAATCCCTTCGACAACTCCATACAATATCGATTTTAAAATCTCAATCATATAATCCTCCATACTATAGAAAAAGCCAGGATACCCTGGCTACATTATTACTTTTCAACGATTTGTTTGCCGTTGTATTCGCCACAAGAGCACATCTTGTGAGCAAGTTTATATTCACCACAATTTGGACAACGAGTCAACGCTGGTTTTACCAATTTGTAATGTGTTCTACGTTTTGCTTTACGTGTTTTTGAATTTCTTCTCTGTTGAACTGCCATGCTTGCACCTCCTAGTCATCATCCAGTTTGAAATCATTTAACTTTTCCCATCGTGGATCAATTTTTGGCTCTTCTTTATCTTGATCCGATAAAAGTTGCCAACCATCTCCCTTTGGATATTGATCACGAGGTAAACGAGTGATACTCATTGGAGCCTCATATAATATCGCTTGGAAAATCTCTGGGTTAATATCGATTGTATCTTTTTTCACCACGATAATTTCCTGATCCTCTGCATCCTGTACTGGAGCAAAAGAATACGTTTGTTGCGACTCCGCCTCAAATGGAAAATCAATATCTTCATTTGTGATAGAATCTAGAACAATCATTGTCCCGTCCATTCTCAAATCACTCGATACGAAATTCATTCCGTCAAACTCTAATGTACCCGTAACATGTACATCTGGAATAGACTTGACAGAAGTATGATGAAGCAGATCGTTTTCTTCAACCGCAATCCATTCATCGATATCAATAATATGGTTATTTGCATTTAAGAAGTCTTTTCTATTAAATTTCACGATCTTCACCTCATGTCGCATTTGATATTATAATAAAAGTAATTCATAAAGTCAATATTTCCACAAGAAAAAGATTCTGTTATCATAATAATTATGAAAACATGTGGAATTATTACAGAATATAATCCTTTCCATCAAGGACATATCTATCATATCAAAAAAACAAAAGAATTAACACAGTGCGATTGTTTAATTGCGATAGTTTCTAATCATTTTACACAAAGAGGCCTGCCAAGCTTATTAAGCATGGAAGATAAGACTCAATTAGCATTAGAATCAGGATGCAACCTTGTAATTGAACTACCACCATGTTATGCAGCACAAAGCGCCGATTATTTTGCCAAATATGCCATTGAATCACTGCACGAACTAAATGTTGATCAAATCTGCTTTGGTTCAGAAACAAACAACATTGACACGCTAAGAGAGTATGCCAAACAAATGGAATCGACAAAAGTAGATCCATCATTAAGTATGAATCGAAATTTATATTCAAAAGACATACAACCAAATGACATCTTAGGCATTCAATATATCAAACAATGTGACAAGTATAATATCATTCCACAATCCATTTCTCGAAAGGATACTTTCAAAAGTGCCACTCAAACACGTAAAGAATACTTTGAAGGCATTGCTCAATTTAAGGATTGCTACTTCAATCCCAATCAAACATGGGACACTTACTATCCATATCTTAGAAAATTCTTTATTTTAACTGACGCAAATATTTTATCCACCTATTTTCTAGTCAATGAAGGTATTGAATATCGCTTAAAAGAAAATGCCAAGAAATATTTGAAGTGGGAAGATTTTCTGTTGGCATCTATTTCTAAAACTTATACAAAAGCTCGTATCCAAAGAACTTGTATGTTCATTTTACTTCAAATCACTAAAGAACAAATACAAGAAAACAACCAATTTAACCAAGTGATTGTATCTGGATTTGATTCCATCGGACAAGAATTTTTAAAAGGTAAACATGTTATCACAAAATTTAAAGAACTTCCTAAATTTCTGCAAGACATTGAATTAAAGTGTCAATACTTATGCTTCGATACTTTCAAAGCTAGAAAGGTAATTTACTATGATCGTTAGTTTATTTGTTTTACTTTTACTTGTATTGATCTATATCTATTTTTTTCCATTCATCCCCCAAAAAAAGAAACACTATACCTATGCATTATTGCTTGGATGTCCATCTCATAATGATGGCACTATGTCTTCAAGTCAAATCAAAAGATGTAACCTTGCCATTGAGATGTATAAAAAAAATCTTTATGATACATTGATCATCTCTGGTTCTAACGTTAAAAATAAGTATATAGAAGCTAAAGTTATGAATGATTACATTCAAAACAAAACTATGATTCCAACCATTCTAGAAACAAACGCAAAAAACACTTTTGAAAATTTTAAATTTTCAAAAGAAATCATTCAAAATAAGGATGTCTTGATTTTAACTTCACAGACACATGCCAAAAGAGCATGTGCTATCGCAAAACAATTTTTTCGAGATTGTGGATGTAGCTGGTATAAAGATTTAAAATTTAAACACATCACAAGAGAAATTATTTCTCGTATCCTTTATATTAAAATTGAAATACTAAAAAAATTAGGAAGGTACTAAAACCTTCCTATTGAATTGTACGAACAACTTCATTGACGCTTCGTACTTTTTTTAAATTTGAAATTAAATTTTGTAGATGCGCTGCATTTTTAACTGTAACCGTTAGCTTTGTTGTTGCCTCTAAATTGCCTTCATCTACAGCTGAATCAACATGCTTCAAATATACGTTGCACTGCTGCAATGTTGTCACAATATCACTCAACAAATAATTTCGGTCATCGCTATGAACAATTAAATTTACTTCATATTGTTTTTCATCAAGCCCCTCTTCCCATTGAACAGGAATCAAACGCTTTTTTTCATTTATAATATTAGGACAATCCGCTCTATGTACTTTTACGCCTTGTCCTTTTGAAATATATCCAATAATCGGATCACCAGGTATAGGTCTACAACAATTTGCCAAAGATACCGCAATCGTATCAATTCCAGGCACAACAACACCACAACTTGAATGTTTCGCAGGATTTGCAGATTGCTTATTGTAGATCTTCATGATTTCTTGATCTTCAAGCATATTCGAACGATTCTTAACCAAACGATCTACGATAGACTGCAACGAAACACGCTTCATCGCAATACCAACATATAAATCATCCACTGTTTTAAATGATAATGACGTTAATATGGATTCTAGACGTTTTTGATCCATCAATTTTACATCTAATTTTAAACGTCTAAATTCATCCTCGAGCATAGATTGACCAAGCTTAATACTGTCTTTACGAGATTGCTGCTCTTGTTTTTGAAGGAAAGCACGAATCTTATTTCGAGCATGTCCACTCTTAACAATTTTAATCCAGTCAGCACTTGGACCAACAGAATTGTTGTTGGTTAAAATGTCAACGACATCCCCCGTTTTTAAAGGCGTATTTAACGGAACAATTGCTCCATTAACTTTTGCTCCTACCGTTTTATTTCCAACCTCTGTATGAATTCTATACGCAAAATCAATCGGACATGATCCAGAAGGTAACGCAATAACTTTACCTCTAGGAGTTAAACAATAAACATTTGCTTCAAAAATATCTTTTTGAAGTACATTCATATATTCTAGAGGATCTTCACTCTCTTCATCGGTCATCATAGAAAAATCTCTAAACCAAGAAAGTTTATCCTCAATTTCTTTCTGTTCGTATTCTGGGGCATAATTACGATTTTCTTTATACTTCCAATGCGCTGCAACACCTCGTTCGGCAATTGCATCCATTTCTTCTGTACGAATCTGAATTTCGAAAATATTACCATGCCCAGGTTCTACGATCGTTGTATGCAAAGATTGATACATGTTTGCTTTTGGCATCGCAATGTAATCTTTAAAACGGCCTGGAATCGGCCTATACTTTGCATGGATATAACCTAATATTTCATAACAATGCACAACTGAATCTGTAATAATACGAATGGCTAATAAATCAAGAATTTCTTCAAATCGTTTATTTTTTGTCACCATTTTCTTATAAATACTATAAAAATGTTTTGAACGACCAAAAATACGATATTGAATATTATATTCTTTTAAAACAGCTTCGATATCCGAAATCATTTCTTGAACTTGTTCATTACGATCACTTTCACGCTGTTTCACTAAACCTTTGATTTCTTCATATTTTTTATAATCCAAATATTTAAAAGATAAATCTTCCAATTCATTTTTAATTTCACTAATACCCAATCGGTGTGCAATTGGTGCATAGACACTTAATGTTTCACGCGCAATCTTTTTTTGCTTTTCCGGACGCATATACTGCAAAGTACGCATGTTATGCAAACGGTCAGCTAGTTTAATTAAAATAACACGAATATCTTTAGCCATCGCAATAAATAATTTACGATGATTACTAGCCAAATATTCTTCTTCGTCCTTAAACTTGATTGCCCCAATCTTAGTAACCGCATCTACCAAAGTTGCGATTTCTTCACCAAATAGTTCTGTAATCGTATCCGTAGTTACCCCTTCACAATCCTCAACAGTATCATGTAAAAGACCAGCCGCAATAGTTTTTGGACCACAATGCATCACAGCTAATGTATTGGCTACTTGAATAACATGAACAACGTAGGGCTCTCCACTTTTACGGAATTGTCCTTTATGATGTTCATAGGCAAAATCATATGCCTTTTGAATCAACTCAATGTTTTCTGGGCGTTTTATATATGCTTGGACATTTTCCATGCACTCTTCAAAAGTAACTTGCTTTTTCTGACTCATAATCACTGCGCCCCCTTTCCTAAACTAAACTTTTTATTCTCCTTCAAAATGTGTTAATGCACACACTGGGATATCTTTAAATTTTTCTCTTCCTTTTAAATCATCTAATTCAATCACAAAAGCCACACCTACAACACTAGCCTGCATACGCTCTACCATTTTAATAATGGCTTCCACTGTACCACCTGTAGCTAATAAATCATCGATAATGACTACTTTTTGTCCTGGTAAAATGGCATCCGCATGGACACAAAGCTCATCTTGCCCATATTCTAGATCGTACGTTTCATTGACTGTTTCTCCAGGAAGTTTTCCTGGCTTTCTAACTGGTACAAAACCAACATTGTTTTCTAAAGCCACTGGAACACCAAACAAAAAGCCACGTGCTTCTGGACCAATCACTACATCTGCACCAACACTTTTCACAAACTCATTTAATTGATCCACGCAATAACGCATTGCACTCGCATTCTGCAAAATTGGTGTTACATCTCTAAAAATAATTCCTTCTTTAGGAAACCCTGGAATACTTTCAATATAATCTTTTAAATCCATACTTAACCTCTTTCTAATTGATTCCATTTTACTACGCATATACAATCTCATCAATCACAAAATTCACCTGTTTACGCCCTTGATACTGATTGATTTGTACCGTACCTATAAAAGAATAAATTGAATTAACACTTTTTTTATATTCAGAATCACTCTGATTAAACCGCATACATTGCAAACCTGATTCTAAAGTATATTTACGATGTTTATGATTTTGAAAATCATATAACGACTTAACTTTAGGATGTACGATTTCAAAACTAGGAAAATCAAATCCAGGCCCAAAAGGTCTTAGCAAGTCTAAAGATTGAATCGTTTCTAAACTTAACTCTTCATCATCGATAATCAATGTTTTCTTCGTTTTTACACTATATGTATATTCCTTGATACGTGTATGAATAAAATCTTCAAACATATCAAACTCATTCAGATTTAATGAAAAACCTGCTGCATTTTCATGACCGCCAAACACAACAAAATGCTCATATGGGCCAAGAAAATCCATACAGTTAAATCCTTCTGGACTACGCATGCTAGCTTTATATCCCTGTTCATTTTTAGCTAAAACAATACAAGGTTTATTAAATCTGGAACACAAACTTCCCGCAACCAAACCAATGATTCCTTCATGAAAGCTAGTATCTTCAATGATATAAATCTCTTCATCTGCCTTGCACTTCAACAAGGCTGTTTTTTGCATCTGATCTGACATCTGCTTACGAATCATATTGATTTGAGTAATTTGCTGACCCAACGAATAAATACTTTCATCATCATGCGCCAAAAAATAACGAACGACATTGTTCGCATTGGCTAGATTGCTGAGTCTTCCAATCGCATTTAATTTCGGTACAACCTGAAATCCAATACTCTTTTCATTCAACTCTCGATCAGTAGCTAAAGAAAATATATGCTTTTCATGTGTTTTATTCATCAAATTTAAACCATTTTGAATCAAAGCACGCGTTTGTCCTTTCACAACCATCATATCTGAAATACTTGCAAGGCCAGCAAGCTGTAAAAGATAATCATCATCTACATCTAACACACGCATACATTCATAGGCGATTCCAGCACCACATAATGTTTTAAAACAAGGTTCCATAAGCATAGGATGTACCACTACATCACAATTTACTTCTTCATCCATAGTATGATGATCTGTAACAATCACATCCATGCCTAACTCTTTGGCCAAAGATAAAGCTTGCGCACTCTTAATTCCATTATCTACAGTAACAATCAAAGAGTACCCTTTTTTATAAGCCAACTTAACCGTTGTTTCACTCAATCCATACCCTTCTTTGATACGATCAGGAATATAGAAGCCACATTCAAGACCTAATTTTCTAAGTCCTGAAACCATAATAGTTGTCGCACTGATGCCATCACAATCATAGTCACCTGCAACAATTACTTTTTCCGAATTTGAAACAGCATTTAAAATGCGTGTTTTAAATTTTTCTATACATTCAGATTCAGAAATTGGATTTAAAGTCTGTCTATTTGTCCAATAAGCCCATTTTGTTGAATCTGGCTCCAAAAATTCTAAAACTTTTTTTGTTAATTCTGTCATTTGTTTCATACATGTAATTGAACTAACACACTCTAACGAGTGTGGGCTTTTTTTTATATAGCCTAGTTCTT